>JACMQP010000670.1 GCA_014376915.1 Ramlibacter sp. | reverse complement strand
TCCTTCGCCGCCCGCAGGATGCCCTCGGTGGCCGGCACGTCTTCGGTCATGCGCAGCATCAGCTCGACTGGCCCGGCAGCCTTGTCCTTGTTGCACAGCTCGGTCACCCGCGCATGCGCCTGGGCAGCGTGGTCGTAGGCGGCGGACATGTAGGCCTGGAAACCCATCGGATTGGCCTCGCCGATGCCGAGGTAGGGATAGGGATCGACGACGTACAGCGCCGTCAGCCGCGCGCCGTGGGTGCGCGCGAGGTCGACCGCCAGCGCCGCGGCGTGGGACGACGCGTCCGAGCCGTCGGTGGCCAGCAGGATGCGCTTGAACATGGTTGCCTCTCGGTCTTGCGGGATTGAGCAGCCTCCATGGTGCGGCCGGAGTGGGGGCAAACGCTTGACATGCGTCAAGCGGCGCCGTGACGGACGCCCCCATCATCGGGACCAGCGCATTGTGCCGCTGGCGGCACAACACTTTATTATTTAATATAATATTTCCAAGTAGAACTTGTGCAGGACCACCGCATGAATCCCAGCATCCAGCCCTTCTTTGACCCGGTCACCGGGACGGCCAGCTATGTCGTCCACGGCGGGCTGGATTCGCCCTGCGCCGTGATCGATCCGGTGCTGGACTACGACCCGAAGTCGGGCAAGACCTCGACCCGTTCGGCCGACCGCATCGTCGACTTCGTGCGCGAACACCACCTGCAGGTGCTGTGGATCCTGGAAACCCACGCCCATGCCGACCACCTGACGGCGGCGCCGTATCTGCGCGATGAGCTCGGCGGCAAGATCGCGATCGGCGGTCAGATCCGCACCGTGCAGGGCGTGTTCAAAAAAATCTTCAACCTCGAGCCGGGCTTCGCGCTCGACGGCTCCCAGTTCGACCGGCTGCTCGAGGACGGCGAGACGTTCGCCATCGGCGCGCTGCAGGCGCAGGCGATTTCGGTGCCGGGCCACACGCCGGCCTGCATGGCCTACCGGATCGGCGACGCGGTGTTCGTCGGCGACACGCTGTTCATGCCTGATGTCGGCTCGGCGCGCTGCGACTTTCCCGGCGGCAGCGCCACCACGCTGTACCGCTCGGCGCGCAAGCTGCTGGCGTTGCCGCCCGAGACCCGATTGTTCATGTGCCACGACTATCCGCCGCCGGGCCGGCCGGCGCAATGGGAATGCACTGTGGCCGACCAGCGCGCGCAAAACATTCATCTGCACGACGGCGTGTCGGAAGCCGGATTCGCCGCCATGCGGACCGCTCGCGACAGGACGCTCGAGATGCCGACCCTGATCCTGCCATCGATCCAGGTGAACATCCGCGCCGGCCACCTGCCGCCGGCTGAAGACAATGGCGTCACTTACCTCAAGATCCCGGTCAACGCATTCTGAAAGGGAACGCCGCATGAACCCACTGCCAATCCCCACCGCACTGCTGATGGCGCTTGCCTGCGCTGGCGCCGTGGCGCAGGCGCAGCCCGCGCCGGCGCCGAGCCGCGGCCAGCTGCTCTACGCCACCCACTGCATCGAATGCCACACCACGCAGGTGCACTGGCGCGAGAGCCGCCAGGCCCGCGACTGGGACGGCCTGAAGGCGCAGGTGCGGCGCTGGCAGGGCAATGCCGCACTGGGCTGGAGCGAAGCCGACATCGTCGAGGTTGCGCTGCACCTGAACGACACGATCTACCGCTTCCCGCAGGGCGACCGTCTCAGCTTGGCGCGCTGAGCGCGCCTGCACCCGTTTCCAACCCAGGAGATTCCATGAACAGCTATGTTTTCGGCAAGCCGGTGGCGCTGCCTTTTGCGCGCGCGGTCGAGCGCATTACGGAGGAGCTCGGCAAGCAGGGTTTCGGTGTGCTGACCGACATCGACGTCCAGGCGACGATGAAGAAGAAACTCGGACAGGACATGCCCGCCTACCGCATTCTGGGCGCCTGCAATCCAGGCATGGCAAGCCAGGCGCTGGCGGCCGATCCGCAGATCGGCGCCCTGCTGCCGTGCAACGTCGTGGTGCGCGAGGACGCCCAGGGCATGGTGCATGTCGAGGCAATGGACCCCGATGCCGTGCTCAAGCTGGCCGACCATCCGGCCGTGCCCGCGCTGGCGACCGAAGTCCGGCGCCGGCTGCAACTGGCGCTCGATGGCCTGGTCGACTGACAACAACCGCCGCCATCGCTTGCTCCAGATCAAGGGCGGTCCCCGCTGCGGCGCCCAGAATGAGGCATTGCCCAATGGAGTCTGTCGATGACGTCACGTGAAACCAGCCTCGGCGCGCGCTTCCACCCCATCCTTGCGCAGCGGGAAACCGAATTGCGCACGCTGCTGCGCAGCGCGCTGGCGGCCAGGAGCGAGTCGCCGGCCGGCCAGGACGGCGTCTCTGACTTCAAGGACATCGCCGCCGAACAGTCGCGCGACGTCGTCGACGAAGCCCAAGCCGATCAGGCGGCGCTGGAACTCGAGCAGGTTCTCGCCGCGCTGCAGCGGGTCGATGACGGCACGTACGGCGAATGCATGGACTGCGGCGCGGCCATCGACGAGCGCCGCCTGACGGCGATGCCCGCCGCCGC
>JACMQP010000669.1 GCA_014376915.1 Ramlibacter sp. | reverse complement strand
GACGACCTTGCCCATGCGGGCCGGCGCCGGGTAGGGCGCGGCGGCGCGGACGGTGCGCTCGATCTCGGCCACCACGTCCGGCGCATGCGACGGCCGACGCATCCAGTTGAGGGATCGCACACGGCCCTGGCCGTCCAGGTCCACCTGCAGAGTGCCGATGGCGTGCAGCAGCGGCGGCAGGCGGCCCTTCCAGATCCGGTCCTTGTTCAGGCCGTAGACATGGCTTGCGGCATCCTGGCGGTAGGCCCGCGCCGTGGCAGCGCCCGAGGCGCGCGTCTCGGTCACAGCGGTGGCGCCGGCCTGGACGACGGCGTCCGGCACGTTGGCGGGGTTGGGCGCGGCCACCACCGGCGCGACCGGCGCGGCCTGCGCTGCGGCGGGCGGCTGGGGCGGCGAGCCGCATCCCGGCAACAGGGTGGTGGCGGCGCCGGTGAGCCCGGCCAGCACGAGCCGCCAACGTTCGAAAATCCTGGTCATGATCTGTCTCCTGGGCCTGTCTTGCGGTCTGAGCTTACAACGGTGCGACGCGTCTTGCGCTGACGACGTTGACCAACGCGTTTCCTTTACAACGGGTTCACGTCAAGATGATGGCGACCATCGATCAATTCACGGCGCGGCTGGCGAAGGAGCCGGCCGTGCTGGTGAGCGTCGACGCGTCGCAGGGGTCGGTGCCGCGCGAGGTCGGCGCTTGGATGGCGGTGTTCGTCGATGGCTTCATCGGCACCATCGGCGGCGGCCACCTGGAACTGCAGGCGATTGCGCAGGCGCGGCGCCGGCTGGCCAATGCCACAGTGGATGGCGTGCTGCGCTTCCCGCTCGGTCCAAGCCTGGGGCAGTGCTGCGGCGGCGTGGTGCACCTGCTGTTCGAGACCGTCGGCGCGACGCAGGCCGGCGCGCTGGAGCAGCGGCTAACGCCGCGGCGGATTCCGGTGGCGCTGTTCGGCGGCGGCCACGTCGGCCGGGCCCTGGTCGCGGCACTCGGACCGCTGCCGTTCGCCCTGCGCTGGATCGACAGCCGCGACGAGATCTTTCCGGAGCAAGTCCCAGGCAACGTGGAATGCGAGCACTCCGACCCGGTCCAGGCGGCAGTGGCGGATCTCGCGCCCGGCTCGCACTTGCTGGTCATGAGTTTCAGCCACGCCGAGGACCTGGACATCATCGCCGCCTGCCTGCAGCGCCAGCGGGCCCGGGGCGACCTGCCCTTCATCGGCCTGATCGGCAGCAAGACCAAGTGGGCCACCTTCCGCCACCGGCTTGAAGAGCGGTCATTCTCCAAGCAGGAACTCGGGCAGGTCACCTGCCCGATCGGTTTGGCCGGCATCAAGGGCAAGCAGCCCGAGGTGATCGCCGTCAGCGTGGCGGCGCAGCTTTTGCAGCTGCGGTCCTGGGAAACCCCGGAAAAGTAAATACACTCTGCGCCAACTGAAAGACCCATGGAAAGCTACCTCCTCGACTGGGCCAACCTGCTGCTGCGATGGGCCCATGTGATCACCGCCATCGCCTGGATCGGGTCGTCGTTCTACTTCGTCTTCCTCGATTCCAGCCTGACACCGCCGGTCGACGAGGACCTCAGGCGGCAAGGTGTGTGCGGCGAACTGTGGGCCGTGCACGGCGGTGACTTCTACCACCCGGTGAAGTTCGCGGTTCGGCCGCCGCAGCTGCCGGGGCACCTGCACTGGTTTTATTGGGAGGCGTACGCGACCTGGCTGACGGGCTTCGCGCTGTTCACCGTCAGCTACCTCTGGAACGCCAGCAGCTACCTGATCGACAAGAGGCTGATGGACTGGTCGCCGGGCGCGGCGATCGGCGTCGCCCTGTCGTTCCTGGCGGTGTTCTGGCTGCTGTACGACGCCATCTGCCGTGTCTTCGGCCACCGGAAGAATGGCAACGCGATCGTTGGCGCGCTGGTGCTGGTGCTGGTCTGCATCGCCTCCTGGCTGGCCTGCCACTGGTTCGCGGGCCGCGGCGCCTTTTTGCTGGTGGGCGCGATGATCGCCACCGCGATGAGCGCCAACGTGCTGTTCTGGATCATTCCCGGCCAGCGCAAGGT
>JACMQP010000668.1 GCA_014376915.1 Ramlibacter sp. | reverse complement strand
GACATGGTCAAGTAGCCGCACCAGTTCTCCGGCGGCCAGGGCCAGCGCATCTCGATTGCGCGCGCGCTGGCGACCCAGCCCGAATTCCTGGTCTGCGACGAGCCGACATCGGCGCTCGACGTGAGCGTGCAGGCGCAAGTGCTCAACATCATGAAGGACCTGCAGCGCCAGCACAGCCTCACGTACCTGTTCATCTCGCACAACCTGGCGGTGGTGCGGCACGTGAGCGACCAGGTGGGCGTGATGTACCTGGGCCGGCTGGTCGAGCTTTCCAGCAAGCACCACCTGTTCGACAATCCGCGGCATCCGTATACCCGGATGCTGCTGGATGCGATCCCCAAGATGCACGACACCGGGCGCGCACGCACACCGGTGTCGGGCGAGGTGCCCAACCCGCTCAATCCGCCGAGCGGCTGCACCTTCCATCCGCGCTGCCCGCACGCCAACGCGCGCTGTAAGGCGGAGCGGCCCGCGCTGCTCACCTTCCAGGGCGTTAAGGTCGCCTGCCACGCGGTGGAAGAAGGCCGGATCTAACCCCGAGATCGAATAAGTGTTTGATCAGTCGGGGACACAGCTGGAGATGTGTCCCCGAGTCAACATTCTTCCGACCAGCAATACCCGTCGCGCGCGATCATCGCGCTCGACGCACTCGGTCCCCAGGTGCCGGCCGCGTAGGGCCGCGGGCCGTTGCTGTCGCCGTTCCAGTGATCGATGACGGGTTCGACCCAACGCCACGCCTCCTCCTGCTCGTCGCTGCGTACGAACAGGTTGAGCCGGCCGTGAATCACGTCCAGCAGTAGCCGCTCGTAGGCGCCGACCCGCTCGGAGCCGAAGCGCTTGTCGAAGTCCAGGTCCAGTTGCACCGGACTGAGCGCCGCCTGCTGGCGCCGGTTGTCCGCGCCCTGCGCGAGCAGGTGCAGCTCCAGTCCGTCGCGCGGCTGCAGGTTGATCACCAGGCTGTTGGACGCGCCCGGCGGCGTGTTGAAGATCGCGTGCGGTGCCGGACGGAAGTTGATGACGATGTGCGCGTCCCGCGCCGCCAGCCGCTTGCCGGTGCGCAGGTAGAACGGCACGCCGGCCCAGCGCCAGTTGGCGATCTCGGTGCGCAGCGCCACGAAGGTCTCGGTCCGGCTCTCGGGATCGACGCCCGGCTCCTGCCGGTAGCCCGGCACCGGCTCGCCGCCGGATGTGCCTTCGCCGTACTGCCCGCGCACCACGTGCTGCGACAGTGCCATCGCGGTCCAGGGCTTGAGCGAGCGCAGCACCTTGAGTTTCTCGTCGCGGATCGCATCGGCGTGGGCATTGATCGGCGGCTCCATCGCCACCGCGCACAGCAGTTGCAGCGCGTGGTTCTGCACCATGTCGCG
This sequence comes from Ramlibacter sp., assembly GCA_014376915.1. The sequence goes on along the minus strand of JACMQP010000668.1, from coordinate 1,486 downwards.
CAGCGCGCCCGTGCCGTCGTAGAACGCGCCGCGCTTTTCCACCCCGAGGTCCTCGGCGATGGTGATCTGGATGTTGGCGATGGTCTCGCGCCGCCACAGCGGCTCGAACAGCGAATTGCCGAAGCGCAGCGCGAACAGGTTCTGCACCGAGGGCTTGCCCAGGTAATGGTCGATGCGGAAGATCTGGCGCTCGCTGAAGGCGCTGCGCACCGTTTCGTTGATGACGCGGTTCGAAGCCAGGTCATGACCGAGCGGCTTCTCGAGCACGATCCGGGTCTGCGGCGTGTTGAGCCCCGCGGCTGCCAGCTGCTCGCAGGCGACGGCGAACAGCGAAGGCGCCGTCGCCAGGTACATCACCACGGTGTCCGCACTGCGCTCGCGCAGGCTGGACGCCAGTCGCGCGTAGTCGGCCGGCTGCGACAGGTCCATCCGGATGAAATGCAGCAGGGCGGCAAACCGGTCGAACTCCTCCGCGCTCGGCCGCTTGGCCAGTTCCACCTGGTCGAAGCGCGAGCGGATCAGGGCGCGGTACTGCGCGTCGGAAAGCGCATCGCGGGCCACGCCGATGATGCGGCCGCCTTCGGGCAGGGTGCCATGGCGGAAGGCCTGGAACAGCGCGGGCATCAGCTTGCGCCACGCCAGGTCCCCGGTGCCGCCAAAAAGAACCAGGTCGAAACTCATGGGTTGGGCTGGGCCAGTCGAAAAATCCACTGTAACTTGCTTTCATGGCCTGCCTTGCATCGCTGGTGCCACGCGAGAGCGACTGGTGTTTCCCCCCTGCGCCCGGGAGTGGGCCGGTCGCTATGCTGGGCGGGTCACCAATGAAGGCGAGAACGGCATGAAGAACATCATCGGGGCAGTGGTCCTGTTCGCTGCAGCGATCAGCGCGTCGGCCCAGGGTCAGGTCAACGTCATCTGTTCGGTTCAGGCAGACTGGTGCAACAACATCGCCACGGTCTATTCGCGCACGACCGGCACGCGTATCAACGTGGCCCTGAAAGGCTCGGGCGAGGCGCTGGCGCAACTGATCGCCGAGAAGGACAACCCCAAGACCGACGTCTGGTTCGGCGGCACCGGCGATCCGCACCTGCAGGCAGCAGAGCAGGGCCTCACGCTCGAATACAAATCGCCGACGCTCTCTCAGCTGCATCCCTGGGCGCAGCAGCAGGCGCAACAGTCGAAGTACCGAACGGTCGGCATCTACTCGGGGCCGCTGGGCTTCGGCTACAACCCCGAGCTGCTCGCCAAGAAGAAGCTGCCGATGCCCAGGACCTGGGCCGATTTGACCAAGCCGATCTACAAGGGCGAGGTGCAGGTGGCCAATCCCGCGTCGAGCGGCACTGCGTACACCATGATCGCGACGTTGGTGCAATTGATGGGCGAAGAGAAGGCCTTCGACTACCTCAAGGCCCTGCACCAGAACGTCAGCCAGTACACGCGCTCGGGGACTGCCCCGATCAAGGCCGTGGCGCGTGGCGAAACCGCG
>JACMQP010000667.1 GCA_014376915.1 Ramlibacter sp. | reverse complement strand
TCGTCGACAACCAGGGCGGCGGCGGCGGCGTCATCGCCTGCCAGAGCACCGTCCGCTCCGCTCCCGACGGCTACACGCTGATGCAGGGCTATGTCGCCACCCATGGCACCAGCCCGGCGACCCGCAAGCTGCCGTACGACCCGATCCGCGACTTCACTCCCATCGGCATGATCGGCGCCACGCCCAACGTGCTGGTGGTCAATGCCGCGCTGCCGGTGACCACGGTCGCCGAGTTTGTCGCCTACGTGAAGAAGAATCCCGGCCGCGTCAGCTACGGCTCGGCCGGCCAGGGCTCGCTCACCCACCTGACGATGGAGCTGTTCAAGCAGCAGATCAACTCGTTCATGGTCCACATTCCGTACCGCGGGATCTCGCTGGCCTTCACCGACCTGATCGGCGGCCAGACCCAGGCGATGTTCCCCGGACTGGCGGCTGCCGTGCCGCACATCCGCTCCGGCCGGGTGCGGCCGCTGGCGGTCACGGGCCTCAAACGCCATCCGCAGTTCAAGGACGTGCCGACACTGGACGAATCCGGCTTCAAGGGCTTCGACGCCCAGCAGTGGTACGGCGTGGTCGGCCCGGCCGGGATCCCCGCGCCGATCGTGCACCAGCTCAATGAAACGCTGGCCACCGTGTTGAAGGCGCCGGACCTGAGCGAGAAACTGGCGGTCGAGGCGATCGAGCCGATCGTGATGACGCCCCAGCAGTTCGGCACGTTCATCCAGCGTGACATCGCCCGCTGGACCGCGCTGGCCAAAGCCCGCAACATCCACCTCGATTCCTGAACGCGCCACCGTCACCCTTCGTCACCCCTCTTTTGTCACTCGTCATCAAGTCATCCACATGGCCCGCAATACCCAGGTCGTCGCCGACCACAACGCCCCGCCGATCACGCAGATCCTGGCGCAGTTCGTCGCCACCCATCCGTCCCGCGGCTGGAGCGACGCCGTCGAACACGAAGCGCACCGCACCGTCCTCAACTGGCTGGGCTGCGCTGTCGGCGCCGCGCGGCACGATGCCGCCGACGCGGCTCTGGCAGCCGTCCGCATGCTCGAGCCGGCGCCGCAGGCCACCGTGCTCGGCCGCAAGGACCGCGTCGACATGGCCAGCGCAGCGCTGGTCAACGGCATCACCTCGCACACCTTCGACTTCGACGACACGCACCTGAAGACCATCATCCATCCGGCCGGGCCGGTGGCCTCGGCGGTCCTGGCGCTGGCGGAACGCCAGGGATCTTCCGGCCGCGACGTGATCGACGCCCTGGTGCTGGGCATCGACGTGTCGTGCCGGGTCGGCAACATGATGTACCCGGAACACTACGACCGCGGCTGGCACATCACCGGCTCCACCGGCATGCTCGGAGCCGCCGCCGGATGCGCGCGGCTGCTCAAGCTCGATGCGCAGAAGACGCAGATGGCGCTGGGCATCGCGGCGTCGCAGCCGGTCGGCATGCGCGAGCAGTTCGGCACCATGACCAAGCCGTTCCATCCGGGCGGCGCCGCCCGTGCCGGCCTGATGTCGGCGCTGATGGCCAGCCACGGCTACACCGCCAGCCCGAGGGCGCTGGAGGCGCCGCGCGGTTACGCCCAGACGGTGTCGACCAAGAACGACTGGACACAGATCACCGGCGAGCTGGGACAGCGCTTCGAGATCTCGTTCAACAGCTACAAGCCCTTCGCCTGCGGCATCGTCATCCATCCCAGCATCGACGCCTGCGTGCAGCTGCGCGAGCAGGGTGTGCGGCCGGAGCAGGTCGAGCGCATCGAGCTGAAGGTGCATTCGCTGGTGCTCGAACTCACCGGCAAGAAGGAGCCGGCCGACGGCCTGCAGGCCAAGTTCAGCGTCTACCACGGCTGCGCCGCCGGCCTCACCTTCGGCCGCGCCGCGGAAGAAGAGTTCTCCGATGCAGTTGTCAACCGTCCCGACATGGTGGCCTTGCGCCGCAGGGTCATCGCCACCGTCGACGACACGATCGGCGAGGCCAGCGTCGACGTCACCGCGGTCCTCACCGACGGCCGCCGCGTCCACGTGTTCGTCGAGCACGCGATCGGCTCGATCGAGAATCCGATGACCGACGCGCTGCTGGAAGGCAAGTTCCACGGCCTGTCCGATCCCATCCTGGGCGCCGCGGCGTCCGGCAAGCTGATCGACGCCCTGTGGAAGCTGGGGGAGGCGAAGGACGTGCGGGGGCTGGTGGCGCTGGCTGTGCCGCGTTGAGGGTTGTCATCCCGGGCTTGACCCGGGATCCATGCCTTTTGCGCAGCATCCCGTCGACCCACAGGAAAGGCCGGTCGCGCCGGTTGCGTCAATCGGGCGCGTCTTCGGCAGCAGCCGATGGCAAACTCGCTCCCATGACCTCCCCCGATCTCCAGCTCGCCGTCATCGACGTCAAGCCCGGCGCCGCCATGGAAAGTCAGTCCGGACTGCAACTGCTGCGGCCGCGGATCTACGGCGCCTGGGCCCAGCCGCCGGGCGCGAAGAAGGTGGCGGCGATCGTGATGCACCCCACCAGCAACTTCATGGGGCATTACCTGGTCGGGCCGCTGGCCGATCGCGGTGTCGCCTGCATGGGCCTGAATTCGCGCTACGTCGGCAACGACGCGCTGCTGCT
>JACMQP010000152.1 GCA_014376915.1 Ramlibacter sp. | reverse complement strand
GTTCGGCTTCGGCGGCATCGCTGCCGGGGCCGTGGAGATCGCGAAAATCCTGTTCTTCATCTTCGTGGCGCTGGCGGCCGTGACGTTCATCGTCAGCCTGTTTCGCAAGCGCTAGCGCGCAACTTCTGTAAACGCGGCCGGCCCGTCCGGTACGGTTTCCCCTGTTTCACCATCACCCGAAAGGATTCACCATGAACACCCCGAGCACGAAATCGCTGCGCACCGCCTCCGCCTCCTACGCTGACGAGGCCTTGACCAGCGCCGAAGGTGCGCTCGACAGCACTCGCCAGCTCGCCAGCCAGGTGCTGGAGCGCGCCAGCGACAAAGTGCGCGACCTGCGTGTCGGCGCCTCCAGCTTGGCCACCAAGGGCGTGGATGCGGCCTCTGAGGCGGCTGCCGCAGCGCAAAAGCAGTTCTCTCGCTATGCCGACGTGACCGGCCGCTACGTCTCACAGCAGCCGGTGAAATCGGTGCTGATCGCGGTCGCCGCCGGTGCGGCGATCGCGGCATTGGTGGTCGCTGCCCGCCGCCGCAACCGCTACTGATCTCCGCCGGATTGCGCGATGGCCCTTATCCACCCCATCTTCAAGGTCTTGGTCAGCCGGCCGGAACTGGTCGTCGACCACCTCGGCGGCTATGCCGCGCTGGCGCAGCAGGAGGCTTCGACGCTGGGAGCGGCAATGCTGCGCCGGGCCATCGCATGGGGAATCGCTGCGGTCTCGTTCATTGTGTTCCTGGTGTTGGCCGGAGTGGCGGTCATGCTTGGCTTCATGCAGGGTGAGTTCCACTGGGTGCTGGTACTGGCGCCCGGGTTCGCGCTGACCCTGGCGCTGGTCGCCATGGGCCTGGCACGCAAGAGCCTGCCAACGCAGGCTTTCGTGGAACTGCGAGGCCAGCTCGAGGCCGACGCCCAGGCCTTGCGGATGGCTGGAGGGCGCTCATGACACCGGCGGACAAGCTGGCCCGCAGCCGCCTTGCCATCATCGAATACCTGGAACGACGCGAACACCGCGGCGAAGCCCACGCGGGTAGCGAACCGGCCAATCCCGATGGCGCACCCGACCGCGAAGCTGGCCTGTTTTCGGGCGAAGGTTGGCTGGCTGGCGTAACTTCGGCTGCGCGGACCTGGTGGCGCAATCACCCCGCCCAGATGGCCGTGGAGATCTTGACCCCGTCGCTGCAGTCGTACATGCGCCGCAAGCCGTTCCAGGTGCTGGCGCTCTCAGTCGGCGTTGGCGCACTGCTGGTGCTGACGCGCCCTTGGCGGCTGATCTCGGTGACGACGCTGGTGGTGGCGATCGTGAAATCGTCGCAACTGTCGGGCGTCGTGATGTCCGCGTTGTCAGACGCGAAAGGCTGGCAGGAGCAGCAGCAGGGTCGCGAGCCCCACCTATGACCGCAACCCCGCCGGCGTAGTGCCACGGCGGGGGAGCTTCTTGAAAACGACAGGCACCGACAAACCGATTCACTTGAAGGAGAACTGATATGAACACCAAATACATCCGGGCCCTGGCCCTGGCTGCCCTTGCCGGCACAACCATCCTGACCACCGGCTGCGCTGTCATGCGCGGCCAGGAAACCGCTGGCGCCTACGTGGATGACGCCGCCATCACCACGGCGGTCAAGGCCAAGTTCGTCGAGGACAAGACCGTCGACGCCGCCTCCATCAAGGTAGAAACGCTCAACGGCACGGTGGCTTTGTCGGGCTTTGCCAAGTCCAGCGCCGAGAAGTCGCAAGCCGAATACCTGGCCCGCAACACCCGCGGCGTGCGGGAAGTTCGCAACAGTCTGACCGTGCGGCCGTAAACCCGGCCCTCCCCGCAGGCAGGCCAGGCGGCGACGCCTGGCCTGCCTGTTTTCATTTGAGCGTCCAACCGGAGCGTGGACCACAGAGATATTCGGCTGCGACAACTGCGGCCTTGCTTGGCCCGGAGAGCCCGTGCGCGGCCGGCTCGAGATGCACGAGCCTTATCGCACGCAGCCGGGCCATCTGCGCCACGAGTCCGGCAACTTCGACTGCAGCGAGCCCATCCGGGATGCCGCGCCGCGCCTTTGCGTCAGCGCTGGTCGGCTTCCATGTCGCGCAGGATGCGGTCCAGCCGCGTCGACAGCTGCTCGGTGGTGAGCTTCTCGCGGAAGCGCTCCACCATCAACGGCAGGCTCATTGGGCTTGGATGCCTGAGCTCGACCAGCCAAAGCTCCTTGCCCAGCATGCGCTCCAGCGTCGCCTGCAACCGCGAGAGCTCCAGTTCCTGGCTCAGCACCTCGCGCTCGGCCTGCCCCAGCAGCAGGTTGCCCTGGTCGTACTTGCGGAACACCTCGAAGAACAGGCCGCTGGACGCCTGCAACTGCTTCGCACTTTTCGGCTGGCCGGGATAGCCGCTGAAGATCAGGCCGGCGACTCGCGCGATCTCGCGGAAGCGCCGCTGCGCCAACTCAGTCGAATTCAGCGAGGCCAGCACGTCGTTGAGCAGGTCGTCGGTCGCGAACACGCTGCGGTCCTGCACCCGCGCCAGCTCGAATTCCTCCGGGCTCACCAGTTCGAAGCCATAGTCGTTGACCGACATGCTGAAGGTGTTGGGCCGGTCGCGTGCCAGCCGCCAGGCCAGAAGGCTGGCCAGGCCCAGGTGCACATGGCGACCGGCGAACGGATAGACGTAGATGTGAAAACCCTCCTTCGAACGAAAGGTTTCCACCAGCAGCGCCCCGGGTGTCGGGATGCGCGACAGCCGCGCCTGGGTCTGCAGCATCGGCCGCGCCGCCTCCAGTTCGGGCTCGACGAACTCGCCCTGCGCTGCCTTTTGCATCATCTCCAGCACGGCGTCGCCCATCTCGCTCGACAACGCCATCTTGCTGCCCTGCCAGGTGGGCACCGTGCCCTTGCTTCGGGTCGCCTTCTTCACGTACGCCGCCATGTCCTGGACCCGGATGAACTCCAGCAGGCGGCCAGCGAAATAGAAGCAGTCGCCCTTGCGCAGGCGGGCGATGAAGCCCTCCTCGATCGTGCCAAGGGTGACGCCGCTCAGGTACTTCACGTGCATCGCCGAATCGCTGACGATGGTGCCGATGCCCAGCTTGTGCCGACGGCCGATCGCAGCGTCCTTGACCCGGAACACGCCGTCCTCACCCAGCACGATCCGGTGGTAGTCGGGATAGGCCGTCAGGCTCTCACCGCCGCGCTCGCAGAACAGCACCGCCCAGTCGAACTCTGCGCGCGTCAGGCCGCGGTAGGCCCACGCAGTGCGCACTTCGTCGAACAGATCGTCGGCGCGAAAGCCACCACCCAGCGCCACGGTGACGATGTGCTGCACCAGAACGTCCAGCGGCTTGTCGGGCGATTCACGCCTCTCCACCCGGCCTTCGTAGGCGGCGCGGCGGGCGGCCGCGGCTTCGATCAGCTCCATGGTGTGGGTCGGCACCAGCGTCAGCCGGCTCGCGCGACCCGGCGCATGGCCGCTGCGGCCGGCGCGCTGCAGGATGCGGGCCACGCCCTTGGGCGAGCCGATCTGCAGCACCCGTTCCACCGGCAGAAAGTCGACCCCCAGGTCCAGCGAGGAAGTCGCGACCACCGCGCGCAAACGGCCCTCCTTCAGGCCGAGTTCAACCCATTCGCGGCTGGCCTTGTCGATCGAGCCGTGATGCAGTGCGATCACGCCAGCCCATTCGGGTTTGGCTTCGAGCAGCAGCTGATACCAGATCTCGGCCTGCGAGCGCACGTTGGTAAAGACCAGAGTGGTACCCGACTTGGCGATTTCGTCCACCACCGGCTGCTGCATCCGCGCCCCGAGATGGCCGGCCCACGAATACTTGCCCGGGTCCGGCGGGATCAGCGTGTCGATCACCAGCTTCTTGTCGACGCGCCCGCGCACCAGTTGCGGCGCGGGTTCGGTGTCCGGCCCGCACAGCACCGCCATCGCCTCATCCAGGTTGCCGAGCGTCGCGCTCAGGCCCCAGGTCACCAGCGCCGGATTGAAGCGCCGCAGCCGGGCCAGCGCGAGCTGCGCCTGCACACCGCGCTTGCTGCCGATCAGCTCGTGCCACTCGTCGACCACCACGTACTCCACGCTTTGCAGATCCGCGCGCGGGTCGTTGCGGGTGAGCATCAGCGTGAGCGACTCCGGCGTCGTCACCAGCGCCGTCGGAAAGCGCCGGTCCTGCCGCGCGCGCTCGGCGATGACGGTATCGCCGGTGCGCTGGCCGACGGTCCACGACGGCGCCAGCGCGGCCAGCGGCCCGGCCAGCGCCCGCGTGGTGTCAGAGGCCAGCGCGCGCATCGGCGTCAGCCAGATGACACGCAGCGGCTCCGCCAATCCCTTTCTGCCCAGCTGCTCGGCGGTTCGCTCGGGCGGATGGCGCCGCAGCAACTCCGCCAGCATTCCCAGCCACACGGCATAGGTCTTGCCGGATCCGGTGGTGGCGTGCAGCATCCCGCTGCGGCCTTCAGCCACTGCCCGCCAGACTTCGCGCTGGAACGGGAACGACTTCCAGCCGCGCGCGGCCAGCCACCGCTCCACCGGTTCGAACGACTTGCGGCTGCGGGTCGCCATCCGGTCAGCTTCGCGGACGCCCTGACCCGGCGCCTCGGCGGCGGTCGACCTCGGGCAATTCCGGCCCCGCCGCGGCCGTCATGCCGCCGGCCGGGGCAAGCGGCCGCAACAGCCGGGAAAGCAGGACGTCGTCGAGGGATTGCAGATCAGCCAGGCGGGCATAGGGCGGCACAGGGTTTACGAGCGCTACGAATGATTGGATCAAATGATTGTGGCGGGATTACAGTGCTCCGTGCGAACTGCCGGAGACATTCCCTTGCGCGCTGCCCGTCGGCTCCCTGCCGAGGCCCAGTGCCGCCGGCAAGCCGGTCAAGGTGCTGATCCATGCGCGGAGACACCGCCCGCTGGAGCCGGATTATGAAAACAGTGAACTTCCAGGCCAACGAATGAACCCAGCATGAAAAACAACCGGCCCAACCTCGTCTTCATCGTCGCCGACGACCTCGGCTATGCCGATCTCGGCTGCTACGGCGGCCGCGCACCGGTGTCGCCGGTGCTCGACCGGCTGGCCGCCAGCGGCATCCGGTTCACGCAGGGCTACTCCAACTCGCCGGTCTGCTCGCCGACCCGCTTCGCCATGATCACCGGCCGCTACCAGTACCGGCTGCGCGGCGCGGCGGAAGAGCCGATCAACAGCAAGAGCCGCGGCAGCGCCACGCTGGGCCTGCCGGTCGACCATCCCACCCTGCCTTCGCTGCTGAAAGCCGGTGGCTACCGCACGGCGCTGATCGGCAAGTGGCACCTGGGCTACCCGCCGCACTTCGGCCCGCTGCGTTCCGGGTACGAGGAATTTTTCGGCCCGATGTCGGGCGGAGTCGACTACTTCACCCACTGCGCGTCCACCGGCGCCCATGACCTGTGGCTGGGCGAGGAAGAGCACATCGAGCCCGGCTACCTGACCGACCTGCTGTCGCAGCGCTCGGTCGACTATGTGAACCGCATGGCAAAACAGGAGGCGCCGTTCTTCCTCAGCTTGCACTACACCGCGCCGCACTGGCCCTGGGAAACCCGCGACGACGAGGCGCTGGCGCAGGAGGTGAAGGACAACCTGTTCCACCTGCACGGCGGCAACATCCACAGCTACCGCCGGATGATCCACCACATGGACGAAGGCATCGGCCAGGTCGTCGACGCCCTCCAGCGCAACGGCCAGGCCGACAACACGCTGGTGGTCTTCACCAGCGACAACGGCGGCGAGCGCTTCTCCGACAACTGGCCGCTGGTCGGCGGCAAGATGGACCTGACCGAGGGCGGCATCCGCGTGCCCTGGATCGCCCACTGGCCAGCGCAGATCGCGCCTGGCAGCGTCAGCGAGCAGCACTGCATGACGATGGACTGGTCGGCCACCTTCCTCGATGCGGCCGGCGTGCAGGCTGCGCCGGACTACCCGCTGGACGGCGTCTCGCTGCTGCCGGCGCTGCGCGACGCAACCCGCCGGTTCGACCGCCCGCTCTACTTCCGCATGAACCACCGCGGCCAGCGGGCCTTGCGCCACGGCGACTGGAAATACCTGCGGGTGGACGGCAACGACTACCTGTTCAACATCCCGGCCGATGAACGCGAGCGCGCCAACCGCGGCCCGCGCGAACCGCAGCGGCTGGAGGCAATGCGGACGGCGTGGGAAGCGTGGAATGCCTCCATGCCACCGATCCCGGGCGACGCCACGGTGAGCCTGGGCTTCGGCGCCAAGGACATGCCGCAGCGCTGAGCACGCATCGCGGCTTGGCATACTCGCGCCATGCCCCAATTGCGCATGCCCGACCTCCGGCACTGGTTTCCGTTTCTCCGCTGGCCGCGTCCCGACGCTGCCCTGTTGCGCAACGAAGTGGGCGCCGCGCTCACCGTCGCCCTGGTGATGATTCCCCAGTCGGTCGCCTACGCCGGCCTGGCCGGCATGCCGCTGATCACGGGCTTGTACGCCACCTTCCTGCCGGCCCTGGTGGCGGTGCTGTTCAGCGGCTCGACGCGCTTGTCGGTCGGGCCCTCGGCGCTGACCAGCGTGCTGGTGGGCGCCTCAGTGCTGGGCATGGCGGAGCCGGCCAGCGGGCAGTGGGTGTCGCTGGTGGTCTGGCTGGCGCTGATGTCCGGCGGCATCCAGCTCGCGCTGGGTGCCACTGGCGCGTCGTGGGTGCTCAACCTGGTGAGTTCGCCGGTGCTGGCGGGCTTCAGCCAGGCCGCTGCCCTGCTGATCATCGCGTCGCAGCTGCCAGCGCTGATGGGGCTGGAGGGCGGCCTCGCGACCCTGCTGTACCAGCCGCACGTCGATCCGGTGGCGCTGGCCTTCGGCATCGTCAGCCTAGCGCTGTTCGTGCTGGGCAAGCGCTTCGCGCCGCGCATCCCGATGGTGCTGTTGGTGCTGGCCGTCGCAGCGGCGCTGAGCAAGTTCAGTGGCTATTCCAGCCACGGGGCGGTGATCGGCGCGCTGCCAGTCGGCCTGCCGTCGCTCTACCTGCCCGGCCTGCCGGAATGGAACCAGCTCACCGCGCTGCTGGCGCCGGCGCTGGTGATCGCACTGGTCAGTTCGCTGGAGATGGCGGCCAGCGCCAAGATCGAGAGCCAGCGGGACGGCAAGCGTTGGGACGCCAGCCAGGACCTGATCGGCCAGGGC
>JACMQP010000004.1 GCA_014376915.1 Ramlibacter sp. | reverse complement strand
TCGTCCTGCGCCATCGCGGCGGCCTCGTCCGTCACGAACCGGAACGGGCGTTCCACCTGCACCGGCAATTCCACCGGCGCCAGACAGCGCTGGCAGGTCAGCGACAGCACCGCATGGGCTTGCAGGTGCAGCCAGATTTCAGGATGCACATGGCCGGCGTTGCGCAGTTCGCCACTGGCAGACCAGGCCAGGGGCGCATCCGCGCCGCGGCCGCCGGTCTCCGCCATCAGGCGCGAGTGGTTGCCCAGCCGATCCTCGCCCGCCAGTTGTTCCGCGTCCTCCGCGAACGCCTTGACGTCGAGACGCTTCGGGTCGAACTCCTTATTCATCCGTCGAGTGTAAGAGAATCGATGCATGACTGCGGACGCACCTCTTCCCACTCGCGCACCGGCTTCGCGGCCCGTGGTGCTGGGCTCGACCTCCCGTTACCGGCGCGAGCTGATGGAGCGCCTGCTCCTGCACTTCGACGTCGCGGCGCCGGACGTGGACGAAAGCGCACTCCCGGGCGAAAGCCCGCGCACCATCGCCTTGCGGCTGGCGCTGGCCAAGGCCCACGCGGTCGCGAGGCGCTTCCCCGACGCGGTGGTCATCGGTTCCGACCAGGTCGCGGACCTCGACGGCGTCGCGCTCGGCAAGCCGGGCGGCCATGACCGCGCGGTCGAACAATTGCGCCGGATGCGGGGGCGCAGCGTCGTGTTCCAGACGGCGGTTGCGGTGGTGTGTCACGGCAGCGGCTTCGAAGCGGTCGACCTCGCGCCGGTGCGGGTGCAGTTTCGTGACCTGGGCGATGCCGAGATCGAGGCCTACCTGCGTGCCGAACAGCCTTACGACTGCGCTGGCAGCGCCAGGAGTGAAGGCCTGGGCATCGCCCTGCTGGACGCGATCGACAGCGACGACCCGACGGCGCTGGTCGGCCTGCCGCTGATCCGGACTTGCCGGATGCTGCGCGCTGCCGGCGTGAAGCTGCTGTGAGCGGGCCAGGCAGGCTCTTCCTGGTGCCGGCGCCGCTGGACTTCGGCTGCTCGGTGCAGGCGCCACTGCGCGACGCGCTCCCCGACGCTACCCTGGCCCAGGCAGCCCAGCTCACCCACTGGATCTGCGAAAACGCGAAGTCGGCGCGTGCCTATCTCAAGCGCGTCCACGAACTGCATCCGCTGGCCGCGCCGCTGCAGGAGCAACTGATTACCGAGCTGCCCCGGGAGGTCCACAAGAAAGGCGATCACGGAGGAAATTTCGATGCGAAGCCGCTGCTGGCCGCGGCGCTGGAAGGCCATGACATCGGCCTGCTCAGCGAAGCAGGGATGCCGGCGGTAGCCGATCCCGGCTCCTCGGTGGCGCGCGCTGCGCACGACATTGGGATCGAGGTGGTTCCGCTGGTGGGGCCGGTCTCGCTGCTGCTGGCGCTGGCCGCCAGTGGCCTCAACGGCCAGAACTTCGCTTTCGTGGGCTACCTGCCGCAGGACTCGGCCGAACGCAGCCGCCGCATCCGCGAGCTCGAGGCGCTGGCGCTCAAAAGCGGCCAGAGCCAGCTGTTCATCGAAACGCCGTACCGGAACGCGCCGTTGTGGCAGGCGCTGGTGCAAACCCTGCAACCGAATACCAGGCTCGCCGTCAGCGGCGGCCTTACGCTGCCCAATGCGCTGAATCGAAGCCTGCCGGTCAAAGCCTGGAAGCAACTGCCGGCGCCGCTGGGCAACGACACGCCAGCGGTGTTTTTGATCGGCCGATAGGGCCGCGGGCGAAAGCTCATCGCAAGGCCGGGATGGCCTTGAGCGCGCGCACCGCGCCGTCGCCGATCGCGGCGCCGAACTTCTTGGCCAGGCGCTCGGCGACGTTGTCACGGCGGGTGTAGTCCACCAATTCCTCCGCCTTGACGATCTCGCGGGCGACGAAGTCGAGGCTGCCGATCTGGTCGGCCAGGCCCATGTCCACCGCCTGCTGGCCGGTCCAGAACAGGCCACTGAACAGCTCCGGGGTTTCCTTCAGCCGGGCCCCGCGCCCTGCCTTCACGGAGTCGATGAACTGGCGGTGGATCTGGTCCAGCATGGTCTGGGCGAAGGCCCGTTGCTTGTCGGTCTGTGGGCTGAACGGATCGAGGAAGCCCTTGTTCTCGCCCGCGGTCAGCAGGCGGCGCTCGACACCCAGCTTGTCCATCAGGCCGGTGAAGCCGAAGCCCTCCATCAGCACGCCGATGCTGCCGACGATGCTGGCCTTGTCGACGAAGATCTTGTCGGTCGCCGCGGCGATGTAGTAAGCCGCGGAAGCGCAGGACTCTTCCACCACGGCGTACACGGGCTTCTTGTATTTGCCCTTCAGGCGCCTGATTTCGTCGTAGATGATTCCCGCCTGCACCGGGCTGCCGCCAGGCGAATTCACCAGCAGCACGACGGCCTTGGCGCCTTCGTCTTCGAAGGCCGCGCGCATCGCCGCCACGATGAACTCGGCGCTGGCGTCGGCGCCCGAGGCGATTTCCCCCTTGATCTCCACCACCGCCGTGTGCGCCGTCGCCTTGTCGGCGCTGGTCGTGCCGCGGTGCATCGCGGCCCACAGCAGGAACACGATCAACGCCAGCCAGGACAGCCGGAAGAAATTGCGCCAGCGCCGCGCGGCGCGCTGCTCCTCGAGCGTCGCGAACATCAGCCTTTCCATCGTCGCCTGCTCCCAGCCGGGCGCACGCGTCTGGCCCTCGGGCCCCGCCCCGACGGCGGAAGAAGTGCGGGCGAGGCGGGGGTCAGCCGGCGGCTGTTCCGGCGGCAGGCCGGGTGGCGATTCGTTCATGTCAGAACTCGGGAGGTTGGAGATTGTGGCCAGTATGCCAGTGCACCACGCCATCGCGCTCCGTGAGGTTGATCCTGATCAGCCCGCCGCGGCAAGGCCCGCCAGCGCAGGCCCCGGTGTCCGGCCGGTAGACGGCGCCGTGGGTCGAGCACAGCAGCCAGCGGCCACTGTCGTCGAAGAAGCGGTTCGTCTGCCAGTCCATTTCCATCGCGACGTGAGCGCAGCGATTCAGGTAGGCGTGGACCTGGCCGTCGAAGCGGATCGCGAAGGCGCGGCAGGTCTGGCCGCCGTACACCACGTCGAATGGGACCGCCTCGCCGCCGTTGGCCAGGTCCGCGGAGTTGCACAGCGGAATCTGCGAATCCACGGTCAGTCGCCGCCGGGCCGCCCCACGGCGACTGAAGCCCCCTTGGGGGGCAGCGCAGGACACGAAGTGACAAGCGTGGGGGCCATTTCTCTTCAGGCGTTTTTCAGCAGCCATTGCTGCAATTGCGGCACGGTGTGGGCAATGAACAGCGGATTCAGCGCATGGAACGCGTCAGGCTCGTGCGCACCGTAGCTGACGCCGACGCTAGGGCAGCCCGCATTCAGGGCCATCTGCAGATCGTGCGTTGTATCGCCGATCATCAGCGTGCGGCCGGGCTCGGTGCCGAACTCGGCCATCAGCTCGCGGAGCATCCGCGGGTCCGGCTTGCCGGCGGTCTCGTCGGCCGTGCGCGAACCGTCGAAGACACTGCGCAGCTGGACCGTCTGGAGCACCTCGTCCAGCCCCCGGCGCGACTTGCCGGTGGCGACCGCCAGCCAGTGCTGGCGCAACTTCAGTTCGGCCAGCAGGCTGAGCACGCCGTCGAACAACGCGAGATCGTTCTGTTGCGACGTGTAGTGGTACCGGTAGCGCTGACCCAGTTCCGGATATTTCGACTCGGGAACATCCGGCGCCGCGTGAGCCAGCGCCTGCGTCAGCCCCATGCCGATCACATAGGCGGCCGCCTTGTCCGAGGGCACTGCGCCGCCGACGTCGGCGACGGCGCGCTGGATGCAGCGCACGATGATCTGGGTCGAGTCGAAGAGCGTGCCGTCCCAGTCGAAGGCGATCAGGTCAAAGCGGCGCTGTGGCAGTCGGGGCATGGTCGGCAAATTTCTTGAGGTCGGGCGGCAGTGGCGACAGCAGCTCGATGCGCTCGCCGTCGGCAGGATGGGTGAACTGTAAACGCCAGGCGTGCAGGTACATGCGCTTGAGCCCCTGCTTCTGCAACACCTTGTTCAATTCGAAATCTCCATACTTGTCGTCGCCGGCGATCGGGTGCCCCTGCGAAGCCAGGTGGACCCGGATCTGGTGGGTGCGGCCGGTCTTGATGGTGACTTCGAGCAAGGTGAAAGTGAGGTCTTTGACGGCGATGCGCCGTGCCACCTTGACCAGCGTGATCGACCGCATGCCGTCAAGGTCATCCATGGCCACCACCTTGACCCGGCGTTCGCCGTCGGCCTGCAGGTATTTGTGCAGCGGCACGTCGATCACCTTCTTGCTTGCCGGCCACGCGCCGTTCACCAGCGCGAGGTAGGTCTTGCCGGTTTCGCGCTCGCGGAACTGGTCTTGCAGGCGGGTCAGGGCCGAGCGCTTCTTGGCTACCAGCAGGACGCCGGACGTCTCCCGGTCCAGCCGGTGCACCAGCTCTAGGAATTTCGCGGTCGGCCGGGCCTGACGCAACTGCTCGATTACGCCGAAGCTGACCCCGCTACCGCCGTGGACGGCAACGCCGGCCGGCTTGTCGACGGCAATCAGGTGGTCGTCTTCCAGCAGCACCGGGAATTCGCGCGCCGGCGCCGGATGCTCCAGTTTTTCGGCGGCCCTGTCCGAGATCCGTATCGGCGGCAGCCCGACCTTGTCGCCGGCCGTGGCCCCGGTGTCGGGCGCAGCCCCGCCTTTGTTCACGCGCACCTCGCCGCTGCGGATGATTCGGTACACGTGGGTCTTGGGGACGCCCTTGAGGTGGCGGATCAGGAAATTGTCGAGCCGCTGGCCCGCCGATTCCTCGTCCACTTCCAGCCATTTCACCTGCGGCGTTGCAGCCTGCCCGTTGACCCCTATAATGTGTTTCACTAGCGTAACGCTGTAAGTGGTTGATTTGTCTGGAGTTTAATCCACACACTGCTGCTGGCTGCGCTGGAAGGTCGATGCCACCGCTGCTGGAAGCGGGCAAATCGCAGGCTGGTTGCTTGCGATGGCCCAACCCCGGAGCCGGAGCTGCCGACACTTTGAAACACTGATACGGAATAGAACCCGCCAGCCCCCGGCTGGCGACGGACCAAGCGAGAACCCCTGTGTTGATGGCACTCCTGCTGACCTTCTGGCGGTGGCTTACAGCCCCGGCCGAGGGCATGGAATCGCCACCAGCCCGCTCCCCGCGGGTGCACTCCGCTACAGACTCTGTAGCGCACCAGCGCCGCCGTCCCGGCGGCCCGTTCTTCGCCCCCATCCACGTGCCCCTGCCACGCCTGCTGAGCTAGCGCTCGGCTGTCCGCGTCGCACTCCGGCAATTCCATCCGTTTCGAAGCGTCGGCCAGGCATCGTTGACCCGGAAGGGTCGTCATGTGTCATTGCGGGACAGATCAGGATTGCTCAGCAATCTGCCCTGTCCTCAACTGGCTAGCTAGAAAAGAAAAGGTGACGCTATGAAGCGCATGCTGATCAATGCCACGCAGGCGGAAGAACGCCGGCTGGCGATCGTCGACGGACAAAAACTCCTCGACTACGAAATCGAGATCGAAGGGCGCGAACAGCGCAAGGGCAACATCTACAAGGCCGTCGTGACACGGGTCGAGCCCTCGCTCGAAGCCTGCTTCGTCGACTACGGCGAAGACCGCCACGGCTTCCTGCCGTTCAAGGAAATCTCCAAGACCTACTTCGCAGCCGGCGTCTCCGCCTCGCAGGCCCGCATCAGCGAGGCGATCCGCGAAGGCCAGGAATTGCTGGTCCAGGTCGAAAAGGAAGAGCGCGGCAACAAGGGCGCGGCTCTGACCACCTTCGTCTCGCTGGCCGGCCGCTATGTCGTGCTGATGCCCAACAACCCGCGCGGCGGCGGCGTGTCGCGCCGGATCGAGGGCGAGGACCGGGCCGAGCTCAAGGAGAACATGGACCAACTGGAATATCCGAACGGGATGTCCATCATTGCCCGCACCGCCGGCATCGGCCGCAGCGCGCCCGAACTGCAGTGGGACCTGAACTACCTGCTCAAACTCTGGAACGCCATTGACGGCGCTTCCAAGGGCGGCAAGGGCGCGTTCTTGATCTACCAGGAGTCGTCGCTGGTGATCCGCGCGATCCGCGACTACTTCAACCATGACATCGGCGACATCCTGATCGACACCGACGACGTGTACGACCAGGCGCAGCAGTTCATGGCCCACGTGATGCCCGAGCACGCAGCCCGCGTGAAGCGCTATCGCGACGACGCGCCGCTGTTCTCGCGCTTCCAGATCGAGCACCAGATCGAATCCGCCTATGCGCGCGAAGTGAAGCTGCCGTCCGGCGGCGTCGTCGTGATCGACCACACCGAAGCGCTGGTCTCGATCGACGTCAACTCGGCCCGCGCCATCAAGGGCGGCGACATCGAGGAAACCGCCACCCGCACCAACCTGGAAGCCGCCGACGAAGTCGCGCGCCAGATGCGGCTGCGCGACCTGGGCGGCCTGATCGTGATCGACTTCATCGACATGGAAGAGTCGAAGAACCGCCGGGAAGTGGAAAACCGCCTGCGCGACGCGCTGCGGCAGGACCGCGCGCGCGTGCAGTTCGGCACCATCAGCAAGTTCGGCCTGATGGAAATGAGCCGCCAGCGGCTGCGCCCGGCCCTGTCCGAAGGCGCTTCCATCCCATGCCCTCGCTGCAGTGGCCACGGCCACATCCGCGACACGGAGAGCTCGGCGCTGCAGATCCTGCGGATCATCCAGGAGGAGTCGATGAAGGACAGCACTGCCTCGGTGCTGTGCCAGGTGCCGGTCGAGGTGGCGTCGTTCCTGCTGAACGAGAAGCGCGCCGAGATCGCCAAGATCGAGTTAAAGCAGCGCATCAACGTGCTGATGGTCCCGAACAAGACGCTGGAGACGCCAAACTACAGGCTCGAGCGTCTCAAGCACGACGATCCGCGCCTCGACAACATCCAGGCCAGCTACCACATGGCCGAAGAGATCGAGGACCCAACCACGGTGACGCGCCGCTCGCAAGAGCGCCAGAACAAACAGGAACCGGTGATCAAGGGCGTGCTGCCCGACGCGCCCGCGCCGAGCGCCGTGCCGCGTCCCGAACCGGTGGCCAAGCCGGTCGAACCGGTCGCTGCCAGGGCGCCTGTGCGTGCCCCGGTTGCCGCACCCGTGCGCGCGCCGGTGCCGGCCGAAACCGGCTTCATGGGCTGGCTCAAGGGCCTGTTTGGTGCTGCCGCCGCTCCAACTCCGGTGGCCGCAGTGGTGACCGAGCCGAAGCGGGAAGAAAAGCGCGATGGCCGCGGCGGCCGGGATGGCGAGGCCCGCCGCGATGGCGAGCCGCGTCGCGACGGCGGGCGCCGGGGCGAGGGCCGGGGCGACGGTCGCCGTGGTGGCCGGGGTGGCCGCGATGGCGAGCGCCGTGGCGAAGGCCGCCAGGGCGAGGGCCGCGAGCAGGTGCGCGCCGCCGAAGGCGTCGAGGGCCAGCCGCGCAACAATGAAGGCCGCGGCCGCGACGAAGCGCGTCGCGAACCGCGTGGCGACCGGGGCGAGGGCCGCGAGCCGCGTGAGCAGCGCGAGGCCCGGGAGCCGCGCGAAGGCCGCGACAGCCGCGAGCCGCGAGGCGAACGCACGGACCGTGGCGAAGGCCGCGGACCGCGTCGCGATGCGGAAGGCCGCGCACCGGTGGAGTCGGCCGAGATCGGCATTGCCGGCACGCCGTCCCATGCCGCCATTGAAGGCGAACAGGCGCAGCGCCAGGACCGCGGACCGCGTGGCGAAGGCCGGCGTGAGCGCGGTGAGCGCGGTGAGCGCGGCCCACGCACCGACCGGGGTCCGCGCCAGGACGTCGG
This sequence comes from Ramlibacter sp., assembly GCA_014376915.1. The sequence continues at coordinate 681 of JACMQP010000004.1, read as the reverse complement.
CCAGCCGGCCGAACCGATGGTGGAAGCGCAAGCCCTGGCTGGCGCTTCCGGCTCGGTCGGCGATGTCGCCGAGATCGGCGCGCCGGAATCGACCGCCGCCAATGCGGTGCTGGAGTCGCACACCCATGGCGATGCGCAGCGACCGCAGGCCGACGGCGAAGAACCGCGCCGCGGCCGCTCGCGTGGCCGTGACCGCGACCGCCGCGAGCGCAGCGATCGCCCGGCGAGCGGAGAAGGCTTCGGCGACCAGCGCGTGATGGACTCGGCGATCCCGGTGCCGCCGGCGCTGGAACCGGCAGCGCAGCCTCCGGTTGGCCAGCGTTATGCGACCGGCTTTGCCAGCCAGGACGGCAATGGCGAGGCGCAGGCCGAGCGCGAACCGGCTCCGGTGACTGCACCGCGCGCGGACCCAGCTGAACGCCAGCAACTGGCGCCGCACGCTGAACAGGCTCCGCGCGAGCAGCAGGCGCCCCGCGCCGAGCCCGCCCGCAATGAGTCAGCTCCAGCCCGCGGTCTGCCGCAGGTCCAGCGGTTCGAGTTGCCGGTGAGCGAACTGGCCCAGGTGGCACAGGGCTCCGGCCTGCAATGGGTGAACTCGGATGCCGAGAAGATCGCCGCCGTCCAGGCCGCGATCAACGCCGAACCCAAGTCGCTCCACATCCCGCGCGAGCGCACGTCAGC
>JACMQP010000151.1 GCA_014376915.1 Ramlibacter sp. | reverse complement strand
GAGCCTGCAGGACCACAAGGTCGGCAACGCGGTGCTGCTGGGGGGAGACTTGCACGAGAACTGGGTCGGCCAGGTGCTGGCGGACTACCAGCGGCCGGACAGTGCAGCGGTCGGTGTCGAATTCTGCGGCACCAGCATCACGTCCCGCTCCGGCAGCAACGCCAGCGCGACGCAGCAACGGCTGGCGGCCAACCCGCATTTCGTGTTCGCCGATGCCGAGCGCCGCGGGTACGGGGTGGCCGAGTTCACGCCGGCGCAACTGACGACCACGTTGCGCGTCGTCGACGACGTCACGCGCCGCGACACGCGGATCGAAACCCTGGCCCGCTTCAGCGTGCAGGCCGGACGCCCGCAAGTGGAAAGAGCGTGACGCGCGCGCGCCTGCGCGGCCTCCTGCCCGCACTGGCGCTCGCGCTGGCTCTGGCGTCGGCGCTGCTGTTTCCCGCGGTTGCCGGCGCAGCCGAGGTCTGGGTCGGGAGTGCGGCCAGCTATCCGCTGGCGCGCGAGTTCAGCTTCCTCACCGACGAAGGCGGGCAGCTGAGCTTCGCGGACGTGCAGAAGCCCGACCAGCAGGCGCGGTTCGCCGCGCTGCCGTCGGATAGCCCGGGCCCCAATTTCGGCATCACGAGTTCGGCGATCTGGCTGAAGGTCACGCTCCGCACGGCGGTCGACACGCCCGCGCCCTGGCTCCTGGAGGTAGCGTACGCGCCGCTCGGCCGGCTGGACCTGTACGCCCCCGGCCCGGACGGCTATGTCCACCAAATCGCAGGGGTGTCCCAGCCGTTCGCGAGCCGGGCCATTCCGCACCGCAACCATGTGCTGCCGTTGACGCTGCCTTCCGGGACGGCGACCACTCTGTACCTGCGGGTGCAGTCCGAGGGATCGGTGACCGTGCCCGCCACACTGTGGCAGCCGGCCGCGCTGTGGCAGCACGACCAGGCCGCGTACGGTGCCTTCGGCCTGTACTTCGGCCTGCTGATCGGGTTGTTCGTCTACAACCTGCTGCTGTTCGTCTCGGTGCGCGACAAGGTGTACCTGGTCTACGTCTTCTACGTGGCCGGCATGGCCCTGTTCCAGGTGACCCTCACCGGGTTGGGCAATCAGTTCGTCTGGCCGCAGCTGACCTGGTGGAACTCGCGCTCGCCGCCCGCCGGCACCGTCATGGTTGCCACCTTCGGCCTGTTGTTCGCGCGCACCTTCTTGCTGAGTGCAGCGCGCACTCCGCTGCTGGACAGGTTCATCCTGCTGCAGGTCGCCGGCTTCATGGCGTCGTTCGTGGTGCTGATGACGCTGTCCTATACCGCGGCAACGTACATGGCAACCGGGCTGGTGCTGGTGAGCGTGACGACGCTGATGGTGGCCGGCATCGTGGGCGTGCGGCACGGCCACCCCGGCGCCAAGAACTTCCTGCTGGCGTGGGCGGTGCTGCTGCTCAGCGTGGTGTTGCAGGCCCTGCACAACATCGGCACGCTGCCGTCGAATGTCCTGACGTCGAATGCGGTGCTGTTCGGCTCGGCGCTTGAAATGTTGTTGCTGTCGTTCGCGCTGGCCGACCGGATCAACGTGGCACGCCGCTTCAAGGAGCAGGCGCAGGTTCGGCTGGCCGCCGAGCGGGCGCTGGTGCAGGCGATGAGCGTGTCGCACGAGCAGCTGAAGACCTCGCTGCAAGAGCGCGAGGCGATCATCGACAACTCGATCGCCGGCATCGCTTTCCTCACGCCCCACGGCCGCATGCGCTGGGCCAATCCCAGGATGATCGACATCCTGGGCGCGCGTGGCCGCGACATCGAATCGATGGAGCCGTTCTACCTGTCTCGCGAGCACTACCTGGCGGTCGGCAAGGCGGTCGCCGAGAAGGTCAAGCGCGGCCGGCTTTACGAGACCGAGACCCAGATCCGCCGGCTCGACGGCCGCGAGATCTGGATCTTGCTGTCTGGCAAAGGCGTGGTGCTCGAAGGCAGAGTGCGCGGGACCGTGTGGGTGATCATCGACATCACCCGGCGCAAGCAGCTGGAACAGGAACTGGAAGCGGCGCTGGAGGCCGCGCAGCAGGCTCGCGCCTTCGCTGCGACCGCGCCCGCAGACGATTAGCGTCCCAGGTCGCATCGGCACAGGCATCCGCCGGCGTTCGTGCCGACCGCGCTGTCGGAAATCGCCTAGCGCAGGATCTCGAGCAGCCGGTCCAGCCCGCCCGAATCAATCGCAAGCATCGCCTGCTCGCGCACCTTCGGCTTGGCGTGATAGGCCACCGACAGGCCGGCTTCGCCCATCATCGGCAGGTCGTTGGCGCCGTCGCCCATCGCGATCGCCTGCCTCGGCGCAATGCCCATCGCGGCGCAGGTTTCCAGCAGCATCCGCCGCTTCTCCGCGCCGTCGCAGATGTCGCCCCAGGGCTGGTCCACCATGGTGCCGGTCAGCTTGCCGTCGGCCACGGCGAGCACGTTGGACCGGGTGAAGTCGATGCCGAGGCGGTCGCGCATCCGGTCGGTGAAGAAGGTGAATCCGCCCGACACCAGCAGTAGCTTCATGCTCGCCGCCTTGCAGGCCGCGACCAGCCGTTCGGCGCCAGGGTTGAGCTGCAGGCGCTGGTCGTAGACGTGCTGCAGGTGCTGCACGCTCACGCCCTTGAGCAGCGCGACGCGTTGCCGCAGGCTCGCCTTGTAGTCGGCAATCTCGCCGCGCATGGCCGCCTCGGTGATGGCCGCCACTTCTTCCTTGCGGCCAGCCGCGGCGGCGATCTCGTCCACGCACTCGATGTTGATCAGCGTGGAGTCCATGTCGAAGGCGATCAGCTTGAAGTCCTGCAGCGCCAGCGGCGGCGCGAAGCCCTGGACCACGAGGCCTGAGGAGAATTCGCGGGGAGTCTTCATCAAGTTATTTTCCCGCAGAATTCGTCATCCCCGCGCAGGCGGGGACCCAGGGCATCGGAACTGAATGCGCTGGATTACCGCCTTCGCGGGAATGACTCCATTACGCTGGCTCGGCAACCTTGGGTTGTCCCAGCGAACGCAACACGTCGCGCACCATCTGCGCCCGGTCCTTCGGATCCTTCAACTCGCGCTCGATCCGCAGCTTCTCGTTGCCGGCCAGCTTGATGTGCTTGTTCTTTTGCACCAGTTCGATGATCCGCAGCGCCTCGATCGGCGGATCTTTCCGGAATGTGATGTGGATCACGCCTGGAGCGGCATCCACCTTCACCACGCCATACGGCCTGGCAATCACCCGCAGCCGGTGCACGTCGATCAGCGTCTGCGCCTGTGGCGGCAGCTTGCCGAAGCGGTCGACGATTTCTTCCAGCAGGGTGTCGATCTGGTCGGTGGTCTTGGCCGTCGCCAGCTTTTTGTAGAACGACAGCCGCAGGTGGACGTCGCCGCAATAGTTTTCCGGCAGCAGGGCAGGGGCATGGAGATTGATGTCGGTGGTCACGGACAGCGGCGACAACAGGTCAGGCTCCTTGCCTTCCTTCAGCGACCTGACGGCTTCCGACAGCATCTCGTTGTAAAGCTGGAAGCCGACCTCCAGCATGTTGCCGCTCTGGTTCTCGCCCAGCACCTCGCCGGCGCCGCGGATCTCCAGGTCGTGCATCGCCAGGTAAAAACCGGAGCCGAGTTCTTCCATCTGCTGGATCGCGTCGAGTCGTTGCGACGCCTGCTTGGTGAGACTTTCCTTGTCCGGCACCATCAGGTAGGCGTAGGCCTGGTGGTGGCTGCGGCCGACCCGTCCGCGTAACTGGTGCAGCTGGGCCAGTCCGAATTTGTCGGCGCGGCTGATGACGATGGTGTTGGCCGTCGGCACGTCGATGCCGGTCTCGATGATCGTGGAGCACAGCAGGACGTTGTAACGCTGGGCCACGAAGTCTCGCATCACCTTTTCCAGCTGGCGCTCGGGCATCTGGCCGTGCGCCACCGCGATCCGCGCTTCCGGCAACAATTCTTCCAGCCGGCTGCGGCGGTTCTCGATGGTTTCCACCTCGTTGTGCAGGAAATAGACCTGCCCGCCGCGCTTCAGCTCGCGCAGCACCGCCTCGCGGATCACGCCGTTGCCTTCGTTGCGAACGAAGGTCTTGATCGCCAGCCGGCGCTGTGGCGCGGTGGCGATCACTGACAGGTCGCGCAGGCCCTCCAACGCCATTCCCAGCGTGCGCGGAATCGGTGTCGCCGTCAGCGTCAACACGTCCACCTCGGCGCGCATCGCCTTCATCGCCTCCTTGTGGCGCACGCCGAAGCGGTGCTCCTCGTCGATGATCAGGAGGCCGAGATCCTTGAACTTGGTCGATTCCGACAGCAGCTTGTGGGTGCCGACCACGATGTCGACGCTGCCGTCGGCCAAACCCTTGAGCGTGGCCGACACTTCCTTGCCAGAGCGGAAACGGGACACCTCAGCCACCTTCACCGGCCACTTGCCGAAGCGGTCCACCAGCGTCTGGAAATGCTGCTCGGCCAGCAGCGTCGTCGGCGCAAGAAACGCGACCTGCTTGCCGCCGGTGATGGCGATGAAGGCGGCCCGCAGCGCCACCTCGGTCTTGCCGAAGCCGACGTCGCCGCAGACCAGCCGGTCCATCGGGCGCGGCGAGATCATGTCGTGGATCACGGCATGGATCGCAGCGTTCTGGTC
>JACMQP010000150.1 GCA_014376915.1 Ramlibacter sp. | reverse complement strand
GGCATGCCTTTCCAGCGCCGGGCGCCGGTGAGCGCCAGCGCCCGCAGCTTGCCGCTTTGCACGTGTTGCAGCGCGATCTGCGTGCCGACAAAGAAGATGTCGATGCGACCGGCGATGAGGTCGGTGGTGGCTTCGGCGATGCCCTTGTACGGCACCGACAGCATGTCGGTGCCGGTCATCGCCTTCATCACTTCGGCCGGGATGTGGCTGGCCGTGCCGTTGCCGGCGTTGGCGTAAGTGAGCTTGCCCGGGTTCTTCTTTGCGTACGCGATCAGCTCCTGCAGGTTCTTCGCCGGCACGTCGGGATGCACCACCAGCGCCTGGCCGAAGTTCTGCGCCGCCAGTGTCACATGGGTGAAGTCGCGCAGCGGGTCGTACGAGACGGCCTCGTTGAAGGGCGGGATGTTGACGTGCGAGGCGGTGGTGAACAGCCAGGTGTAGCCATCGGGCGGCAGCTTGGCGACGTAGGCGGTGCCCACCATGCCGCCGGCGCCGGCGCGGTTCTCGATGATGATCGGCTGCCCCAGCGAAGCGGTGAGCTTCGGGATGATGGCGCGCAGGATCAGGTCCGGCGGCCCGCCGGCCGGCGAGGGCACCACCACCTTGATCGGCTTGTTCGGGAAGGCCTGCGCCGCGGCCGGGCCTTGCGCCTGCGCCAGGCCGCACGCCAGGGTCGCCAGGGCCAGGATGCAGAGTCGCCATCGGGTCGATGCCATTGCTTGCTCTCCAGTGGAAATTGAATTAGGACAGGCGCACGGACTGCTGCGTGGCGATCGACTTCAGGATCGCCTCCAGCACGGCGACGTTGTGCACGGCGTCGCCGCCGGGCGCCGCGAGGGTTTGGCGCGCCGCCGCCTGCTGCGCGAAGTGCTCCAGCTCGGCCCGCTCGGTGCTGGTCTTGGGAAAGGCCTGGACCCGCGGCCGCTGCTTCACGGTGATGTTCTCGCGGTCGATCAGGCAGGTCGTCAGGTCCCAGGTGGTCAGGTGCTCGACGTCGCCGACCGCGGCCCAGCCATTGCTGCCGAACACCTGCAGGCGCCAGGTCTCCGCGGTGGCGATCACGGTGCCGAGGTAGCCGGTGGCGCCGCTGGCAAAGCGCAGCAGCATCGAGGTGGTGTCGTCCACGCCGAAGTCCTGCGCCAGCCGGAAGCTCTGGGCCGTCACCTGCTCGATGGGGCCGGCCAGGGACAGCATGGCGTCGATGACGTGCACGCCGCGGCCGGTCATGCCACCGGCCGGAACCTCGCCCGGGTCGTGGCGCCAGTGGCCCTTGGGAAAACGGTAGGCGCTGGGGCCGCAGAAGTTGCCTTCCAGGTGCAGCACGCGCCCGAGCGTGCCGTCGTCGATCAGCCGGCGGATCGCCTGCAGCGCCGGCTGGTAACGCCAGTTGTAGCCGACGCCGAGCGTCACGCCGTGGTCAGCGCAGGCCTGGGCCGCGCGCTGTGCGTTGGCCGCGTCCAGCCCCAGCGGCTTCTCGCTGAACACGTGCTTGCCGGCCTGCGCCGCGGCGACGATCTGGTCGGTGTGCATCGAGTGCGGCGTGGCCAGTACGACGGCGTCGACCTCCGGGTCGGCGAGCACGGCCTCGTAGCTCGGCAGCATGCGCAGACCGTGGGTCTGTGCGAAGTCGCGCGCCTTGTCGGGCGTGCGGGTGGCGGCGGCGGTGAACTGGATGTGGGGACTCGACCCCTGCACGCTGCGAACCAGGTTCTGGCCCCAGGTGCCGAGACCGATGATGGCGGCGCGGATCATGTGTTGCTGGTGTCCTTGCGGGAGATTGCAGTTGGAGTTTGGCCCGGGAGGCAGATGCGGGGAAACGCGGTTTACCCTGTGCGGCGTGGATCCGCAGCGCACGGTGCGGTACCGTCTTGCGGGCCAGCGGCTTGACGATTCGCAAGGCCACAGAATTTGCTCAACGCCGAGCGCAGGCCTCGGGCGCTGGAGCCCCTGGTCGTCAACGGTGCGCCTGCGGATCTTGATGTCAGCGGGCCGCGGATTGCGTTAACCGGTAAATCAGCAGGGCTGCCCGCACGGCGCCGCGCTCGAGCGACGCGATCTCCAGGTCCTCGTCGTCCGTGTGCGACCCACGCCCCTGCGCGCCAAGGCCGTCGATGCCGACCGTATAGGGCGCGACGAATTGCACGTCGCCCGCGCCGCGCAGCGATGGATCGAGGATGTCGATGCGGCCCAGGCCCGCGTCCTGGCTGGCCTTTGAATACAGCTCCACCAGCTTGCCCCCAGCCTCGGTGGGTGGCATCGGCGGGTAGTTTTCGCTGAAGCTGATCGTCGCCGACGTGCCGGGCAGGTTGCCTGCCGAGACGATCGCCTGCATCTTCTGACGCGCGCGCTCGCCTTGCTCGGGTGAAAGGTAGCGCAGGTCGCCCAGCACCTGGGCGTCGCGCGCGATCACGTTGGACTTGCCGAAAGCGCTCGCCGTCGCCTTGTCTTCCGCATACGAAATGTCGGTGCCGCCGTAGGCCAGGCCTGGGTTGAAGGTCAGGCTGGGCTCGATCACCTGCTCGCGGAACGCGTTGAGGATCCGCGCCGTCTCGTAGATGGCACCGTACCCCGACCGCTCCGAGAACACGCCCATTGAATGGGCCGGCTTGCCCTTGACGTTCAGCACCCAGCCGCCCGAGGAGCGGCGCGCGATGCTGGCGGTGTCAACGCCGGCGTGCTTGTTGCTGCCCTCGAACGACAGGGCGTAGTCGGCGCGCTTGCCCATGGCCACCATGTCGGCGCGCGCCACCTGCAGCGGCTGGCCGCCGCGCTCTTCGTCGCCGGTGAACATGATCTCGATGTTGGCTTTGTCCAGCACGCCCACGCTCTTCAGCGCGCGCAGCGCCTCGATCATGATGACGTCACCGCCCTTCATGTCGCTCACCCCCTGGCCGCGCACGCGGTCGCCCTGGCGCTCCCACAGCGGGACGGAGCTGCCCTTCTCGAACACCGTGTCCAGGTGGCCGAGCAGCAGCAGGCGCTTGCCCTGGACGCCCTCGTGCGTCGCCACCAGGTGTCCTGCACGCTTCATGGCCGGCGGCATGTCGATCCAGCGGGTCTTGAAGCCCAGCGCGTCCAGTTCCGCCCGGTAGATGTCTCCGACGGCGCGCACGCCTTCCGGGTTCAGGGTGCCGCTGTTGATGCGCACCGATTTCTCCAGCAGCTGCAGCGCCGCGGGGGTGCGCTGCTTGACGGCGGCGACGATGCGTTGTTCCGTCTCGGTGAGCTGGGCGTACGCTGCACCGGCCAGCAGGAAGGCGGCGGCGGCAGCGGTGATTTTTTTTAAGATCATCAGGTATTTCGAGGTAACGCTATGAATTCCCAGTGGGTCACGCCGTCGAGCCACTGGCGCCATTTCTATTTGCGTGTCGCCTCGATCAACGTGTGCGGCGCGCGGGAGAGATTCTCGCCGAACACGGAGCGTCGGTCCGGCTTGCGGCCGGACCCGGCGCTTGCGCTTCGTGCCAGACCATTGCGCACAGTGCGTTAAATTTCTTTGAAGGACGAAACAGGGGCAGCAAGAACACGATCTGTGTCCGGTACGACGGCAAGCACGGCGATGTCTTGACGGTCGGATTCACTGCCGTGGGCAGGCCTTGTCTCGGCTTGAACAGCCGACCTGATCAGGGCAACCCCCTGCCTCGCGATTCCCGATCAGCGTGATACTGCGGACCTCAGGCCAACACTTCAGGCCCAGGCAACCGACCATGAAGGTACCAGGATGTGTGCAAGACTCCTCGCCGCGCTGACCGGCATCGCGCTTTTCGCCGCAGCCCTCCCCAGCGCGCATTCGCAATCGTGGCCGTCGCACGGCCTCAAAATCGTGGTTCCGTTCGCCCCGGGCGGATCCACCGACATCTTCGCGCGCCTGGTCGGTGACCGCCTCGCGACGGCTTTGGGCCAATCCGTCGTGATCGACAACCGCCCGGGCGCGGGCGGCAACATCGGTGCCGACGCCGTCGCGAAAGCGGCGCCCGATGGCTACACGCTGCTGATGGCCACGACCGGCGTCATGGCGATCAACAATGCCATGTACAAGACCCTGGCCTACGACGCGGAGAAGGACCTGAAGCCGGTCATCTACATCGCGTCGATCACCAACGTGCTGATCGTGCCGGCCGACTCGACCCTCAAGAGCGTGGGCGACGTCATCGCGGCGGCGAAAGCG
>JACMQP010000666.1 GCA_014376915.1 Ramlibacter sp. | reverse complement strand
TGGCTGGGCATGCCGGCCTTCACCTCCGCCAGCATGCCGGCCGCCGAACAAATCTGGCCCGGCGTGCAATAGCCGCACTGGAAACCGTCATGTTTCAGGAAAGCCTGCTGCAGCGGATGCAAGCCAGCCGGCCCCCTGCCGGTCGAAGGACCCGTTGCGAAGCCTTCGATGGTGGTGATGGGCTGGCCGTCGTGCATTACCGCCAGCGTCAGGCAGGAGTTGATGCGCCGGCCGTCGACCAGCACGGTGCAGGCGCCGCACTGGCCGTGGTCGCAGCCCTTCTTGGTGCCGGTCAGCCCGAGCCGCTCGCGCAACGCATCGAGCAAGGTGGTTCGCGCATCGGCCGTCAGATCGTGCCGCACGCCGTTGACGTCGAGCGCCAGCCGGAGCAGTTGCGGTGGTGGTTCGGCCGCAACGAACGCAGCAGCTGGAGACTGGGCACCTGCGGGCAAGGCCACCGGCCCGGCTGCCAGGGCCGTCGCCGCGCACAACACCTCGCGTCGCGTCACGCCGACGCCGGACTGGTCGCTGTGTTGGTTCATGGAATCTCCTTTGAGGCGCCAGTCTATGCAGTGCGCCTCGCCCGCGGCTGCGGGTTCGGCTCACAACGCCGTGCGGAGATTCCTACAAGCCCGGCAGTGCGGCGCGCAGTATCCTGGGACAAAAGGACCAGCCATGAAGCCACTCGCCCACCTGTTCGCCGCACCGCTGCTGTTCGTCATCACTGCCTGTACCGGGACGCTGGGACCGGCACCAGCGCCAGCGCCGCCCGGCCGTGGCGGCAACGAATGCAAAGCTGCCGATGCGCAGTTCGCAGTCGGGAAAAACGCCGATGCTGCGCTGCTGGAGCAGGCCCGCCAGCGTTCGGGCTCGCGCATTGCGCGCGTCCTTCGCCCCGGCCAGATGGTGACGATGGAATACAGCGCCGAGCGCCTCAACCTGGATGTCGACGCCAGCGGCAAGGTGGCGAGCGTGCGCTGCGGTTAGGGCCGGCGGTATCGACCAGCCTCAGTGCGCCTTGTCCCAGTTCTCGCCGACACCGATCTCGGCCAGCAACGGCACCTTCAATTCGGCGACGCCGGCCATCAGCCGCGGGATTTCGACGCTGAGCCACTCGACTTCCGCGTCGGGCACCTCGAACACCAGTTCGTCGTGCACCTGCATGATGATCTTGGTGCCGCGCTGCTGCGCGTCAAGCACGTCCTGCACCTTCACCATCGCCAGCTTGATCAGGTCGGCGGCCGTGCCCTGCATCGGCGCGTTGATGGCGGCGCGCTCGGCGCCACCGCGGCGTGGGCCGTTCGGTGAGTTGATCTCCGGGAGGTAGAGCCGGCGGCCGAACACGGTCTCGACATAGCCGCGGCTCTTGGCCGACAGCCGGGTCTCGTCCATGTACGTCTTCACGCCCGGATAGCGCTGGAAATAACGCTCGATGTAGTTGGCCGCGGCCTTGGTCTCGATGCCCAGGTTCCTTGCCAGCCCGAAGCTGCTCATGCCGTAGATCAGGCCGAAGTTGATCACCTTGGCGTAACGCCGCTGCTCGCTGCTGACCTGCTCCGGTGCGACGCCGAACACTTCGGCAGCAGTCGCTCGGTGCAC
>JACMQP010000149.1 GCA_014376915.1 Ramlibacter sp. | reverse complement strand
CTGGCCTGGGAATGCGGCAGCGCGGACATCCTGACCCACCCGCAAACACCCGAATTGAAGCAGTTCGTCCAGAGCGAGCTGTAGCCCCGCTTTTCAGCCCCGAGCAACCCAAGGAGACCAACCCATGACCCTGATCCGAACCGCCCGCACCGCCCTCGTGGCGTCCTGCCTGGCAATCGCCGCCGTCGCCGCGCACGCGGACCTGCTGGACGACATCATGAAGGCCAAGAAGATCCGCATTTCCACCGACATGGCGATTCCGCCGGCCGGCATGATGGATTCCAGCATGCAGCCGAGCGGCTCCGACGTGGAGACGGCCAAGCTGCTGGCCAAGGACTGGGGCCTGGAGCTGGAGTGGGTGGCGACCACCGGCGCCACGCGCATTCCCAACGTCAACACCGGCAAGGCCGACATCATCATCTCCACGCTGTCAGTGACGCCCGACCGCGCCAAGGTGATCGACTTCTCCAAGGCCTACGCGGTGCTGCAGTCGGTCGTCGGCGCACGCAAGGACCTGGCCATCAAGGACTGGGCCGACCTGAAGGGCAAGAGCATCACCGTGACCCGCGGCACCACGCAGGACACGGAGCTGAGCGCGATGGCCAAGGACCGCGACTTCCGCGTCGTGCGCTATGACGACGACGCCACGATGGTGACTGCCGGCGCCACCGGCCAGGCCGACATCGTCGCCACGTCGGTGGCGCTGGTGAACCAGATCTCGTCGAAGAACCCGCAGCATCCCTGGGAGCCCAAGTTCGTCATCCGCAACTTCGACCTGGCCGTCGGCATCAAGCAGGGCGAGCCGCGCCTGCTGGCCAAGCTGAACGAGTGGGTGGGCGTCAACCTCAAGAACGGCAAACTGAGCGACATCTACAAGAAATACTACGGTGTCGCCCTGCCCGCCTCCATGACGAACTGATCTCGAAACGGAACCATGCAACCATGAAACTCGTCATCGGCTCGGACCACGCAGGCTGGGCACTCAAAGGGGGCGTCATCGCCCATATCAAGGCGTTGGGCCACCAGGTGATCGACGTCGGCAGCCACGGCCCGGAGCCGGTCGACTTCCCGGACATTGCCCGGGCGCTGACCGCCAGGGTGCTCTCCGGCGAGGCCGAACGCGGCATCATGGTGTGCGGCACCGGCGTCGGCGCATCGATCGCGGCCAACAAGGTGCGCGGCATCCGTGCGGCGGTCTGCCACGACATCCACTCGGCCCACCAGAGCGTCGAGCACGACGACGTGAACGTCATGTGCATCGGCGCCCAGATCATCGGCCCGTGGCTGGCCAACGACCTGGTCGCGTCTTTCCTGACGGCGCGATTCGAGGACAACGAGGACTACCGGCGCCGGGTGGCCAAGCTGCACGAAATGGACGCCGCCTTCAAGTGAAGCAGGCACCCGCGCGCTCCCAGGTCGTCGTCTTCGGCAGCCTGAACATGGACCTGGTGGTCCGGGTCCCGCGCATGCCGCTGCCCGGCGAAACATTGACGGGGCACAGCTTCCTGCCCAACCCCGGCGGCAAGGGCGCGAACCAGGCGGTCGCCTGCGCCCGCCAGGGCGCGCAGGTGGACATGATCGGGCGTGTCGGCAACGACAGCTTCGGCGCCGGGTTGCGTGCGGCATTGGTGGCCCAAAGCGTGGACGCCAGTGGCGTGGGCACGACCGACGAAATGAGCACCGGCGTCGCCATGATCATGGTGGACGACGCGGCGCAGAACTGCATCGCGGTGGTGCCCGGCGCGAACGCCAGCGTCGGGGCCCAGGACGCAGAGACGCTACGCCAGCGCGTGGCCGCAGCCGGGTTGCTGTTGCTGCAGCTCGAGGTGCCGATGGTTGCCGTGCTGGGCGCAGCTGCCATCGCCAGGCAAGCCGGCTGCCCGGTGCTGCTCAATCCCGCGCCGGCGCAAGCTCTGCCAGAGGCCCTGTGGCCACTGGTCGACATCCTGGTGCTGAACGAGACCGAAGCCGCCTTGTTCAGCGGCCTGCCCGGCGTCGATCCCGGAAATGCGAACGAGGCTGCATCCGCGTTGCTGCGGCGCGGCCCGCAGCACGTCATCGTCACGCTGGGGGCGCACGGTGTCGTCTGGGCCTCGGCGGCCGGCACCCGTCACCTGCCCGCCCAAAAGGTGCAGGCGGTGGACACCACGGCCGCGGGCGACACCTTCATCGGCGCGCTGGCCGCGCTGCTGGTCGAGGGCCGCTCCATGGAAGAGGCGCTGTCGCACGCGATCCGCGCCGCGGCGATCTGCGTCACCCGGGTCGGCGCGCAGACCTCCATGCCGTCGCGGGGTGAGGTGGAGCGCCGGGGCTGAGGAGCCCGTCACACCTGCCGGAACAAACGCAGATGGCGCTGCAGGCAGGGCCCTTGCAATCGGGCGGAATGCGCGCAGCTTAGGCCATGGCGCAAGCCTTTCAAGGAGTGTTCATGTCCATGCGAAATCTCCGCATCGTGTTGCTGGCCTTCGCGGCCCTGGCGTGGGCCGGGCTGGCCGCCGCCCAGGCCGAGCCGACGCTCCAGCAGATCTACGCCACGGCGCAGTCCGGACAGGTCGACAAGGCCCGTCAGATGACGCAGGAGGTGCTGCGCAACCATCCGAACAGCGCGAAGGCGCACTTCGTGCTGGCCGAACTCGAGGCCAATCAGGGCAATGCGACGCTGGCGCGCGAGGAGCTGGCTGCGGCCGAGCGCCTGGCGCCCGGCCTGCCGTTTGCCAGGCCCGAGGCCGTGCAGGCATTGCGCCGACTGGACTCGGCGCCGGCCCTGCGTTCGTCTCGCACTGACGGTGTGCCGGCCGTTGCAGCGGCCGCTGAAACGCCGCGCACTTCGTCGTTCCCCTGGGGCATCGTCCTGCTGGCGGGCGCTTTCATCGCCTGCGCTGCCTGGTTCATGCGTTCGCGCACGGCCGCCCGCAGCGCGCCGGGCGCGGCCGTACCAGCCCGATTCGGCGCCGCTGCGTCCGGCGCCGGCTGGGGTGCGCAACAACCCGGTGCTGGCGCGCAGCCCGGCGACGGTCCGGCGCCGGCGCCGCCGGTCCAGCCAGGCATGGGCGGGAACATCATGGGCGGCCTGGCGACCGGCCTCGCGGTCGGGGCTGGCGCACTGGCCGCGCAGGAAATCGGCCGCCGCATGATGGGCGACCAGCATTCGCAGCAGGGCCTCGCTTCGCCGGCCGGCGACGCTCGCGCCGGCGGTGCCGCCAGCGATTCGCAACTGGCCCGCGACGCCGGACTGGGCTCCGTCGGCAGCAGTGGCGGCACCGGAGCGTTGGCCGACGACTTCGGCATCAACGACACCGCGTCGTGGGACGATGCCGGCGGTTCGGTCGGCGGCGACGACGGCGGCTGGGACAACAGCTGACGCTGGCGGCCTCGCCCCGACGGGCGCGTGGCTGGCGGCGTCAGGCTGCTCCGGCGGCCACCGCGCTGGGCGCAAACGCCGGCGGGCGGCGCGCCAGGCTGGCCTGCTCGAAGGCGTAGGCCATGGCGAACAGCTGCGGCTCGCTCCAGGCGGTACCGACGAACGACAGGCCGCACGGCAGCCCGCCGACGAAGCCGGCCGGCACGGTGATGTGCGGATAGCCGGCCACCGCGGCGGGCGACGTGAAGCTGCCGCCCGAAAAATCGCCGCGGATGAAGTCCGTCAGCCACGCCGGGCTGCCGCTGGGCGCGACCAGCGCGTCGAGCTGATGGTCGCTGAGCGCCTTGTCGATGCCCTCTTCGCGCGCGAACTTGCGGTTGGCGGCGAGCGCGTCGAGATAGTCCTGGCTCTGCAGATCGCCCTTGGCGGCCGCGTTCACCATGTGTTCCTGCGCGAAGTACGGCATCACGCGCTCGCGGTTCTGCTCGTTGAAGGCAACGATGTCGGCCAGCGACGTGAGCCGGGACGTGGGCGCGAATTCCGCCAGGTAGCGCGCCATATCCGCCTTGAACTCATACAGCAGCACGGTCATTTCGCCGTCGTCGTACTTGTTCTCGCTGGGCAGTTCCGCCAGCTCCACCAGCGTGGCGCCCTGTGCCTTCAGCACGCCCAGTGCCTGCTCGATCACCGCCGACACCAGGTCGTTGCGGCCACCGAACTGGCTGCGCACGACACCCAGGCGCTTGCCCTTGAGTCCGTCGCGCTGCAGGAACCGGGTGTAGTCCTGGGCGCGCGCTGACGCTTCGGCCGTCGCCACGTCGCGGGCGTCGCTGGCGGCCAGGACCGTGAGCAACGCCGCCGCGTCCGCCACCGTGCGCGCCATCGGACCGGCCGTGTCCTGCGAATGGGCGATCGGCACGATGCCGTCGCGGCTCACCAGCCCCAGCGTCGGCTTGCAGCCGACGATGCCGTTGATCGACGAGGGCGAGATGATCGAGCCGTCGGTCTCGGTGCCGACCGCGAGCGTGGCGAAGCTTGCCGCCATGGCCGCTGCCGACCCCGAACTGGATCCGCTGGTGTTGCGGTCCAGGGCGTACGGGTTCTTCGTCAGCCCGCCGCGCGAACTCCAGCCCGAGGTGGACCGGGTCGAGCGGAAGTTGGCCCATTCCGAGAGGTTGGTCTTGCCCAGGATCACTGCGCCGGCGTCGCGCAGGCGGCGCACGATGAAAGCATCGCGCGGCGGCCGGGCACCGACCAGCGCCAGGGAGCCCGCCGTCGTCTGCATCCGGTCGGCCGTGGCGATGTTGTCCTTGAGCAGCACCGTGATGCCGTGCAGCGGACCGCGCACCTTGCCGGCGCGCCGCTCGGCGTCACGCTCGCGCGCGATGACCAGCGCATCCGGATTGATCTCGATGACGGAATTGATCCCGGGCCCGCCCTTGTCGAAGGCTTCGATGCGGGCCAGATAGGCGCGCACCAGCGCCTCGCTGGAACTCTTGCCGGCGCGCAGAGCGGCCTGCAGGTCGGCGACGCTGGCCTCGGCCACGCCGGTCTCAACGGCTGCGGACATGGCGGGGATTGCGGTCTCCGCCACCAGTGCGGCGGCGGTCACTTGCAGGAAGGTGCGGCGGCTGGGTGGCATCGGCGGGCTTTCGGGTCGGAGCGGACATGGCACCCATCCTAGCAATCAGCCGCTGAGCGCGCCGCCGCGGTCAGCCTGTCACTGCTTGCCGGCCACCTTTTCGCGCTCGGCCACCCAGTCGCCGCCGGTGAGGATCCACTTGCCGTCGGCGCGCTGCACCCACTTGTGCTGGCGGTATTCCATGCCGTCCCTGGCCAGCACCCACTCGCCCGCCTTCCAGGCGTAACGGCCGTCCTTCCATTCGTAGTAGCCGGCCGACCAGACGTGGCCGTTGGCCGGTTCCACCTTTTTCTCCCAGCTGCCGGAGGGCGGCGCCACGTCCACGGCCACAACGTCGGGCGCCTTGGCAACTGCGGCCGCCTTGGCCGGCGCGGGCTTCTTCGCGTTGGCGTCCACCGCGGTCATCGCCGCTGCGGTCACCAGCAACGCCAGCAGGATCTTGTTGCTCATCGCGTACTCCTTGATTGAAACAATTGAGTCCTCTGCCGGGTGACGGCGCCGTTCGGGTCGACCAGGAAGATCCGCTCGGTCAGCATCGCCTCCCTGCGATCGCGCCGGTCGGGTTTGGGCCGGTCCACCCAGACCTGGTACCCGCTGTCGAAGCGGATCACCCTGGCTTGCGGCCGCGTGGCCGCCAGCTCAGCAAGCGTGCCAGCTGCGGCGACATCGCCACCGGCGGCCATCGGCTCGAACAACACCAGCGTGTCGTCGGGCCAGCTGCGGTCGCCCAGCGGCACGAAGTAGCTGCGATCGAGCAGCACCGCGCAGTCGCAAAACGGCAGGTCGCTCCGGATGTCGGGGTCGTCGCTGGCGCCGCCATAGAGCTGGGCGACCGGCAACACCTCGCGCCGCGCGCCCGCCACCAGCGTGACGCCGAACAACGGCGCGTCGGAAAAGAACAGGTAGTGCGGATCGACGCCATTGCAGTAGTCGGGCGTGCGCATCACGCCGCCGAG
>JACMQP010000148.1 GCA_014376915.1 Ramlibacter sp. | reverse complement strand
GGCTCCACCACGGTCACCGCGCTGCCGAGGCGGCGAAAGATCTGGCCCATCTCCAGCCCGATGTAGCTGCCGCCCAGGATGACAAGGTGCGCCGGCAGCGTGCGCAACTGCAGCAGGCTGACGTTGTCCAGCGCCGGCACTGCGTCCAGGCCGGGAATCGGCGGCATGAAGGCGCGGGTGCCGGTGTTGAGATACACCCGCTGCGCGCGCAGCGGCTGGTCGCCGGCCAGTAGCTCGAAGCCTCGGTCCGAGCGCCCGGTGAATGCAGCCCAGCCCCGCACCAGCGTGATGTTGGGCTGGGCGCCGATCCATTGCCCCAGGTCCGCGCGCGAGCCATCGACCAGAGTCCGCATGCGTTGCATGGCGGCGGCGAAGTCCACTTCTACGCCACCGACATTGACACCGAACTCAGCCGCTCGCCGCGCCAGGTACGCGACCCTGGCGCTCTTGCGCAGGGTCTTGGTGGGCGTGCAACCGGAGTTGACGCAGGAGCCGCCCAGTAGCGCGCCTTCGACCAGCGCAACCTTCTCACCGCGGCTGGCCAGCGCCACCGCCAGCGACGGCGCAGCCTGGCCGGTACCGATCACGGCAACATCGACGTCGAGAGCTTCGCGCATAAAGGCTTCAGCGTTCATGCCTCGATCTTGACGCCCTTCCAGAATGCCACGCGGCCCTTGATCTCCTCGGCCTGGGGCTTCGGGTCGGCGTAATACCAGGCGGCATCGGGATTGAGTTCGCCGTCGACGATCAGCGAGTAATAGCTGGCCTGCCCCTTCCACGGGCAGCTGGTCTTGTGGTTGCTGAACGTGACGTAGTCGCGATTCAGCGAACTCAGGGGAAAGTACTGGTTGCCCTCGAGAACCACGAGATCGTCGCTCTGGGCGATGACAACCCCGTTCCAGGTAGCTTTCATATCGGTTCTTTCAAGGTCGGTCGGTGAATCAGGGACTGGGTGCTTGCAGCCAGTGCAGGCTGAACAGGCGTTGCGGATCGGTCCAAACCGGCCCGGCGCGAAAGCCCGCTCGCATGGCCAGCGCGCGCAGGCCGTCGATGGTGAACTTGTACGAATTCTCGGTATGCAGGGTTTCGCCCTCCTCGAATTCATAGGCTTCGCCGGCAAACGTCAGCTGCTGCCGGCAGCGGCTGACCAGGTGCATTTCGACGCGCTGCAGTGGCGAATTGTAGAACGCGCCGTGCGCGAACTGCTCGAGCACAAAGTCGGTCCCCAGCTCGCGGTTGGCGCGCGCCAGCAGATTCAGGTTGAAGGCGGCGGTGACACCCTGCGCGTCGTTGTACGCGGCGTGCAGCACGTCTGGGTCCTTCACCAGGTCGGCGCCGAGCAGCAAGGCGCCGCCACGCAGCACCTGGCCTGTGACCTCGAGGAAATGCAGCGCCTCGGCCGGCGTGAAGTTGCCGATGGTCGAGCCGGGGAAGAAGCCGACCCGCTGGCCGGCGCCGGGAAGCCGCGCCGGCAGCAGCAGCCGCTGCGTGTAGTCGGCGACCACCGGTTGCACGTCGAGCGCCGGATACTGCGCGCGCAATTGCGCCGCCGACGCGGCGAGGTGCTCGCCCGAAATGTCGATCGGAAGGTAGCGCGCCGGTTGGTCCATCGCATCGAGCAACAGGCCGATCTTCACGCAGGAGCCGGCGCCGAACTCCACGATCTCCGCGCGCGGGCCCATCTGCGCCGCGATCTCGCCGGCGTGGGCCCGCAGGATTGCCACTTCGGTCCGCGTCGGGTAGTACTCGGGCAGTTCGCAGATCCGGTCAAACAACTGCGAGCCCCGCGCATCGTAGAAATACTTCGGCGAGATCGCGCGCGGCCGCGACGCCAGGGCACGGGCCAGGTCGGCGGCGAAGACGCGGCTCGCCGGCTCGCACAGCGCCGGCTGAGCGGCTTCGTGATCCAGCAGCGAGCAATTCAGCATGTGCCGTCCTTCGCGAGGCGCAGGCCCGAGAACTGCCAGCGCGCGGCCGGCGGAAAGAAGTTACGGTAGGTCGCCCAGGCGTGGCCGGCCGGCGTGGCACTGCTGCTGCCCCGCAACACCACCTGGCCGACCATGAATTTGCCGTTGTATTCGCTCACGGCGCCCTGCAGCGGCCGGAAACCCGGGTAGGGATCGTAAGACGAACGGGTCCATTGCCAGACCAGGCCGGTCATCTGCGAGATGCCCGGCGCATCGAACGCCGCCTCCCATTCGAATTCGGTCGGCAGCCGCGCACCCGCCCACTGGGCGTACGCCGCGGCCTCGTAAAAACTCAGTTGCGAAACCGGTGCAGTGTCGTCCAGCGGCCCCAGGCCGTGCAGCCCGAACACCTGCCAGTGCCCGGTCGGTGCTCGCGGGTCGCCGGCCGCGATCCAGTAAGCGGGGTGCTCCCAGCCGTTGGCCTGCACCGCGGCCCAGCCGTCCGACAGCCAAAGCGCCGGATTTCCGTAGCCGCCGTCCGCGATGAACTGCGCATAGTCGCCGCAGGTCACGAGCCGGTCGGCAATGCGATGCGGCTGCAGCAGCACCGCATGCCGCGGCGTTTCGTTGTCGAAGGCGAAACCATCGCCGCCG
>JACMQP010000665.1 GCA_014376915.1 Ramlibacter sp. | reverse complement strand
GTGCTGACGCGGCGCGCGGCGGCCGTGTCGTACAACGTGAACGCGCCCAACGTGGAGCAGCGGCTCGGCGCGCTCGACGTGTCGGACCTGCGCGGCCGCGACGAGCTGGGCATCCTGGCCGGCGCCCTGTCCGATCTGCTCCAGCGGGTGAAGGACGACGTCAAGCGCGAGTCAATCCGCACCCAGCAGGAGCGCGACATGTGGCACGCGGTCGGACACGAGATCATGTCGCCGCTGCAGTCGCTGATGGTGTTGCACCCGCAGGCCGACGACGCGAGCCACCGCTACGTGCAACGCATGCAGCAGGCGGTGAAGGTTCTCTACAGCCAGGCATCGCCGAGCGAGGCGCTGCAGGCCGCGACGTTGCAGGTGGCTGCGCTGGACCTCGACCGGTTTCTCAGCCACGTCGCCGCCAACGCGCACTTTGCCGGAGTGTCGGACGTTCGCTACCAGGCCGTCGGCGCGCCGGTGCCGGTGCGCGCCGACGAGTTTCCGCTGGAGGATGTGCTGACGCACCTGCTGCGCAACGCCGACCGGCATCGCACGCCTGGCACGCCGATCACCATGGCACTTCTGCACGACACCGGCACGGCCACCGTGCGCGTGCACAACCAGGGCAATCCGATCGAGCCGGCGCTGATGCAGCGCATCTTCGACTACGGCGTGTCGGGCAACGACGGGCAAGCGGAGTCCGGCCAGCGCGGCCAGGGCCTGTTCGTGGCGCGGACCTATATGGGCAAGATGGGCGGCACCATCGAGGCGCGCAACGAGGATGACGGCGTCAGCATGGTGCTGACGCTGCCTCGCACGGGGTCCCTACCGCTGAGCTAGAGGTAAGATTGTCACATCTATGAGTGTCACCTGATGTGGCGGGTTCTGATCGTGGAAGACGACCCCGAGATGAGCGCGTTTTTCGCAGCGAGCGTCGAGCGCCATGTCCAGTTGTCGCTGGTCGGGTGTGCGGCTTCGGTGGCCGCGGCCAGGACCCTGCTCGAGGAAAGTGGGCAGGTGGACGTGGTGCTCACCGATCTCGGCTTGCCCGACGGCAGCGGACTGGATGTCATCCGCCTGGCCCGGCGCCTGCATCCGGCTTGCGACGTCATGGTGATCTCCATGTTCGGCGACGAGGGCAACGTGCTGGCCAGCATCGAGGCCGGCGCCCTGGGCTACATCCACAAGGATTCCACGCCCGAAGATGTCGCGACCACGATCCTGGAGATGCGGGCCGGCGCCTCCCACATTTCGCCGATGATCGCGCGCCGCGTCCTGGCGAAATATCTGAGCCTGAAAGACAACGCGCCCGCGCCGCCGGTTGCCAAGGTCGACCCGGCGCCCGGTCCGGCTTTGTCTCCGCGGGAGCTGGAAGTGTGCGACTTGATTGCGCGCGGGTTTTCCTATCTCGAGATTGCGCGCCTTGAGCAGATCAGCGTCCAAACGGTGCAAAGCCATATCAAGAACCTGTACCGCAAGCTCGCCGTGAGTTCCAAAAGCGAGGCGGTCTACGAGGCGACTCGCATGGGCCTGCTGCGGCCGTGACTCAAGAGGCCGTTCCTCGCCGATGAGAGATTTCCTGCTCGTCCTGCGCGGGGCCGCGACCGGCCTGTGGCTGCTGCTGGCCCTGCCCACCTTCGCCCAGGTCCAGGAGCTGACGCACGCGCACGCCACCATCGACATCGACGGCAAGACACTCGCGACCGAGGTGCGCCTTCCATACCACTGGGATCGCCGCAACCAGGGGCGGTCCGGAACAGCGGAATTCGACATCCCGTTCGCCCTTGGGGCGAACCCGGAAACTCTGTATGGCGTGTACTTCCGGCGCCTGGGCAATGCCTACGAAATCTGGTTCAACGGCAGCCTTCTCCAGCGCAACGGCGACCTGGCCAGCTCGGACAGCGCCGACTTCGCAAAAGCGCCCCGGTATCTGGTCGTGCCGCACCACTTG
This sequence comes from Ramlibacter sp., assembly GCA_014376915.1. The sequence goes on along the minus strand of JACMQP010000665.1, from coordinate 257 downwards.
GTGCGGCAGCAGAACTCCATCAAGGTCCGCATCCGTGCCGACGGTGGCCGTCGCGGGGGACTGGCGAGTCCCGTGTTCGGTCCCGAAGCCGAGGTTCGCGAGCTGTTCGAGACGGAACACCGTTGGCGCGTGAACGGCTCGTTTGCGGTGGCGGTGCTCAGCATCCTGGTTGGAGTGAGTGCGATCCTGTTGTGGTTCACCCAGGTCGACACCAGCCAGGCGCCAGGACGCGGCCGGGACAATCTCTACCTGTTCGC
>JACMQP010000664.1 GCA_014376915.1 Ramlibacter sp. | reverse complement strand
CTTGGCTGGCCGCGACAGCGTCGCCGCGTTGGCGTCCCAGCGTCGTTGCAGCCGCGCAAAGGAGTCGCGGCTGGCCGGCGAGAAGCTTTCCTGCTGCGCCAGCGTCTGGAAGTTCGCCGCGATCCGGCGTGCCAGCAGCAACCGGTGCGCGGGCGCCGGCTGTTGCAGGTAAGCAGTCATCAGGGCCAGCGTCGCGCACCACAGTGCGATGCAGGCGCGCTTGAGGGCGCAATCGGTGGCGGCCATCTTGTCCACCTCAAGCGAGCGCCGCTGCCGACTGCCCGACTTCGGGGATCGCACGCGGCAACTCTTGCTCGCTGCAGTCGAACCGGTCGCACCAGGATGCGATATCGCCGTCGTCGCGCAGGTTGCTGCTGGTCTGGGGCCGGTCGGTCATGGCTGCTCCTCTGAATCGAACATCCAATGTAGCGGCCGGGACAGCGCCGCATGTGCGAAGCGGCCAAAGACCGGCGTAGGACAACGGCTAGAGCCCGCATTCCCTGAGCCGGAGGTGCAGCGTCTTCACGCTCACCCCGCGCCGGGCCGGTGTCTGCGGCCGCGGCTCGGGCCGGTCGGCCGTGCCCTAGACTCGCTGGCAATGAAGCCCGACACCTCGCCCGCGATCGCAACGCATGCGCAGGCGCAGTGGGTCGAGGCCGAACTGGTGAGCAGTCTGGTGCGCACGGCCAGCAACTGGCAGTTCCTCAGTTTGCTGCTGGTCGCGGTGGTGCTCAGCGTGCTGTGGAACGACGTATCGGCCTGGGTGCTCAGCGTGTGGACCGCGATCGCGGTCGCCGTGTCGGCGGTGCGGATCTGGATGTTGAACCGCTACGCGCAGCTGGCGGCACCCCTGCAGCTGGCGTTCTTCCTGCGCTGGCGCTTCCTGTGGCCGCTGAGCGGCCTGATCGGGGGACTGGCGACCGGCCTGTTCTTCGACCGTGCGCCGCTGGCCGACCAGTTCATCTGCTGGCTGTTCATGGCCGCCATGGCGATGTTCTCGATCAACAGCCTGGCAAGTCACCTGCCCACCATGCGCGCCTACATCAACGTGCTGGCGCTCACGTCTTTCAGCATGATGCTGTGGCGCGTGGGGGTCGAGCTGCGCTTCGGCGGCCCGTCCTACCACTGGTGGATCCTGGCGCTGCTGCTGGTGTTCTGGCAGGCGCTGCTGCAGTCGGGTCGCCGGCTGCACATGACGCACCGGACCAACTTCGAGCTGCAATACCGCAACAATCAGCTGATCGACTCGTTGACCCGGCAGACTCAGGCGGCGCTGGACGCGGTCCAGATCAAGAACCGGTTCCTGGCCAGCGCGGCGCACGACATCCGCCAGCCGGTTCATGCGCACGGCCTGTACGCCGACTGGCTGAGCAGCGAGCCGCAACTGGTGGACGAGATCGCGCCCAAGATCGTCGAGTCCACCAAGGCCGTCAATGCGCTGTTCGATTCGCTGTTCGACCTGGCGCGGCTCGACTCAGGAAAGATCCGGTTACGGGTCGAGCCGGTGCAACTGGCCAAGCTGCTGCGCGAACTGGAGCTGCAGTACCGGCCGCTGGCGCAAGCCAAAGGCCTGGCGCTGCGGATGCATTTGGCGCCCGGCACGGTGCTATCGGACCCGATCCTGCTGCAGCGCATCGTCGGCAACCTGATTGCCAACGCAATCAAGTACACCCAGCGCGGCGGCGTGCTGGTGGCGAGCCGGCCCTGCGCCGACGGCATGCGCATCGAGATCTGGGACACCGGCGTGGGCATCGCGCCGGAGTTCCAGAGCGAGATCTTCCGCGAGTTCTACAAGATTCCCTCTCACGCCGGAACGGAGGAGGGCTTCGGCCTGGGGCTGTCGATCGTTTCGCGCCTCAGCAACATCCTGGGCCATCCGCTGACGCTCTCGTCGCGCCCCGGCCGAGGCACGATGTTCCGCTTGCTGCTGTTGCCCACCGACGCGACGCGCGCCGCCGAGCGGGCGGCGGTCGCCGTCGCTCAGCTGGTCAACATGCCGTGAGTGCGGGCGTAGTGGATGGTCTGGGTCCGGCTCTTCACGCCGAGCCGGCGGAATAGCCGCCACAGGTGGACCTTGACAGTGTGTTCGCTGATGCCCAGTTCGTCCGCGATCT
>JACMQP010000663.1 GCA_014376915.1 Ramlibacter sp. | reverse complement strand
GCGGACCTGCTCGCGCACCTGGCCGCCGAGCAGTTGCCACAGCGGCACGCCGGCGGCCTTGGCCTTCAGGTCCCACAGCGCGATGTCGATGGCGGCGTGCGACAGCGTGGTGACGCCGGCGCGGCCGATCCACTGCAGCGCCGGGTTGCGCGCCAGCTTCAGCCACAGCCGCTGGACGTCGTTGGCGTCCTCGCCGACCAGCAGCGGTGCGTGGCAGGTCTGGATGCAGCGGGTGATCAGCTGGTCCCCGGGCAGGAAGGCGTGGGTGCCGGTGAAACCGTAGCCCGACAGGCCATCCTCGGTGTCGACGCGCGCTCCGACAACGCCCCAGTGGGTGATGGTGTGCGTGCTGTCGGCAATCTGCGAACCGGTGACCGGAACGTGCAGGATGAAAGGCTCGACCGATGTGATCTTCAAGGCGCGTCTCCAGTGGAGGAACAAGCCTTTCGATGGTAGTCGACCGCCGGCGACCGCCGCCGGCGAGAGGCGTTCAGGCGCTGGCCGCCAGCTGGCGGGCGGCCCGCCCCTGCAATGCGCCGGCCACCGCATCGCCCAGGGTGGTGATGTCGAACGGCTTGCGCAGGATGACGGGCTTGCCCGCCAGCCGTTCCACTGCCGCCATGTCGGCGTAACCGGTCGCCAGGATCACCGGCAGGTCTGGCCACAGCTCGCGTGCCCGCGAGATCACCTCGGCGCCGGTCATGTCGGGCATCGCGTAATCGACCACCAGCAGGTCCGGCCGCGATTGGACCATCGAGGCCAGGCCGGCCGTGCCGTCCGCCGCTTCGGTCACGCTGTAGCCGATCAGCCCCAGGCATTCGACGATCACGCGGCGCACGTCGGCGTCGTCTTCGACCACCAGGATGTTGTGTGGGTGCGCCGCCTTTCGGTGCACCGGCGAATCGGCAGCCGCATGGACCGCGGCCGCGTCGGGCGGAGCGACCGGAAAATGCATCTCTACCGTGGTGCCGACGCCGATTTCGCTGCGCACGAAGGCCAGGCCGCCAGACTGGCGGGCAAAACCGTACACCTGGCTCAGGCCCATGCCGGTGCCGCTGCCCACCGGCTTGGTGGTGAAGAACGGGTCGAACACCTTGCTCAGCAGCTGCGGCGGGATGCCCTCCCCGTTGTCGGTGACGGACACCACCACGTACTCGCCCGGCTTGAGCTCGCTGTCGCCCTCGCCGACCCGCACGCGGCCGCGGGTCGAGATCTTGAGCACACCGCCGCTGGGCATGGCATCGCGCGAATTCACTGTCAGGTTGAGCACCGCCATCTCAAGCTGGCTGGCGTCGATCACCACCGCCGTGGGCGCTTCGCAAAGCGCGAGTTCAACGGCCACGCCGTGGCCGGCGGAAATCTCCAGCAGGTCCTTCATTCCTACCAGCAGGTCGTTCACGTTGGTCAGCCGCGGCAGCAACGACTGGTTGCGGGCGAACGACAGCAGCTGCCCGGTGAGCTTGGCGCCGCGGCGGGCTGCGCTTTTGGCGCGGTCCACCACCGGTTTGACCTTTTCCTCCTTGGCGTACATCGACACCAGCTCCAGGTTCATGTTGATCACATGGAGCAGATTGTTGAAATCGTGGGCTATGCCACCGGTGAGCCGGCCGATCGCCTCCATCTTCTGCACCTGGGTCAGCGCGACCTGGGCCCGCTCGCGCTCGGCGATCTCCTTCATCAGCCGGTCGTTGGCGCTGGCCAGTTCGCGCGTGCGTTCGAGGATGCGCGCCTCGAGCTGGCTGTTCAGGCTCTCGACCTCGGTCCGGGTACGGCTGATTTCCAGCAGGTGTTGCCGGGTCGCGTATTGGCGAGCGCGGGCGCGCACCGCCGCATCGGCGGCGCTGGCCAGCGTCTCGGCATTGAGCGGCCCTTCCAGCAGGATGACGTTGCCCAGGCTGTGCAGCGCCCGAACCGCCGTGGCCGAACGCGGACCGGGTTGGCGGGTCGCCAGCACGATGAACGGGAAGTCGGACCACGACGGCTGCGCTCTCAGCCAGACTGCCAGGTCGGCGACCAGCGAGCCTTCCGCGAATGCCTCCTCGGTGACGATTGCAGCGCCGGCGCCCTCGCTCATCTGCTGAAGCAACTGCTGGGGCTCGTCGCAGACCTGCACCTTGTGCTGCGGCTCGAGCACGCCATTGACCACCGCAGCATCGCAGCCGCGTGGCGTGTGGATCAACACACACAGCTCCATCAGGGGTGACTCGCGCCGAATTCGCCCAGAATCGCTGATCCGCGCTTGTCCGAATGCCTGCCAATTCCGGGAAGTGCAGTGGGGGCGATGTCCTGCTTGGGAACAGACCGAACTTGGAGTGGATATGGCATGGACAAGGAGACGCGCATAGCTGAATTTAAGAGCGCGTTCAAATGGATTTTGTAGGCCGAGTCCGATAGATCGGGTCAACCGATGCCTTCAACCGGCCGGCTTGCCGTTCTCCGCTTCCTGCAGGTTGCGCCACATGACCTTGCCGCTGCCGCTCTTGGGCAGCGCGTCGACGAACTCGACGATGCGCGGCACCTTGTAGACCGCCATGTTGTCGCGGCACCAGGCGATCATCTCCTGCTCGCTCACCTTGCCCACGTGCGCCGGCCGCAGCACCACGACGGCCTTCACGGTTTCGCCCCGATAGCTGTCCTTCGCCGCGATGATGCAGGCCTCCTGGATCGCCGGATGCCGGAACATCAGCGCCTCGACTTCGGCCGGCCAGACCTTGAAGCCCGAGGCGTTGATCATCCGCTTGAGCCGATCGGTCAGGAAGAAGTAGCCGTCCTCGTCCATGCGCCCGAGGTCGCCGGAGCGGAAGAAGCGGCGGCCGTCGAATTCGATGAACGCCGCCTCGGTGGCGTCCGGCCGCTTCCAGTAGCCCTTGAACACCTCGGGCCCGCAGATGATGATCTCGCCCTGCTCGCCGACCGGCATTTCGCGCAGCGTTTCCGGATCGATCACGCGCGCGTCGGTGCTCATGAACGGAATGCCCAGGCACTGCTGCTTGGGGTTGTCCGGCGGGTTGCTGTGCGAGGGCGCGGCCGTTTCGGTCAGGCCATAGCCTTCGACATAGCGCAGGCCGAACAGCTCCAGGAGCCGCTGCGCCACCGCCTGCGGCATTGCCGCGCCGCCGCCACCGATGTGGACCAGGCTGGACAGGTCGTACTTCTCGAACTCGGGACTGCCCAGCAGGTCGATCACCATGGTCGGGATGTTGGTCCAGGTGGTGACCCGCCACGCCGAGATCAGCCGGCCTGCCAGGTCGCGGTCCCAGCGCGGCATCATCACCAGCGTGGCGCCGACGTAGATGCTCGAATGCATCACGCTCACCATGCCCGTGATGTGAAACATCGGCACCACGAGCAGCGTGACGTTCTCCGCCGTCGCATTGCCCCACGCTGCGCTCGCCACCGCGTTGTGCATGATGCTGGAGTGCATGTGCATGCAGCCTTTGGGCAGGCCGGTGGTGCCGCTGGTGTAGGGCAGCACCGCCAGGTCCGCGGGGCCGACCTCGAGTTCGGGCCCAACGTCCGTGCAGGCCAGCGCATCGGTCCAAGCCAGCGCCCGGCCGCCCGCCAGATGCGGCAGCGGATGGAGCGTCAGCAGCCAGTCGCGCCACACGGCGGGCGGGGCGTTCTCGCCCGTCACCTGGGCGTCGAACGCATCGGTGAACTGCGTGACGACCAGGTGCGCGAGTCCCTGGCCGGCGGGCAGCCCGTTGCTGGCCTTGCCCAGTTCCGCAGCCAGGTCGCCGGTGGTGATCGCCACCTTTGCATCGGGGTCGGTGATGTAGTGCTTGAGCTCCTCCGCGCGGTTCATGGGGTTGACCGGCACCACGACGGCATTGGCGCGCAGGATCGCGAAATGGGCCACGATCAGTTGCGGGCAGTTCTGCATGCACAGGATGACCCGGTCGCCGCGCCGTACCCCGAGCGCGTGCAGTTGCGCCGCCAGCCGCTCGGCCTGGCGCGCGACTTCGGCATAGCTGTGGCGCCGGCCGAAGAACACGATCGCGGCCTTGTCCGGATAGCGGCGCGCGCTGATCGCCAGGTTGTCCCACAGCGAGGTTGCCGGTGGGGTCATCGCATGGGGCAGCCGCTTGGGCCAGAAATTGTGGTGCGGACGCTGCATGGATTCTCCTGGAGCGCCCAGGGTAGCGGCGCGCAGGCCGCGCTGCATCAGGGATGCCCCGGGGCGGGTCGCGGCGGTGACTAAGCTCCAGACCGGAGCTGTAGCACAAAGCACGCAGCGATGTCGCCTCAGCAGCCCAGCTGGTCCGCCAGGTCGCCGAGGCTGGTGCAATGCAGCGTGTCGCCGGCTTGCGGCGACACGTCCTTGGGTTGGGCGGCGCCAAATTCCAGCGGCCGCTCGATGTAGGCCGTCAACAGACCGCAGCCGCGGGCGGCGGCGAGGTCATCGTGGTGCGCCGCCACCAGCATGACTTCATGCGGCGCGGCGTCGAAGGTGGCCGCCACACCCAGGTAAGTGGCCGGGTCGGGCTTGTAGGCGCGGAATACTTCGGCCGACAGGATGCAGTCCCAGGGCAGGCCCGCGCGCTTGGCCATGTCGGTCAGCAGGCCGATGTTGCCGTTGGACAGCGTGCAGACGATGTGGTGCGCCTTCAGCCGCGTGATGCCCGCGACCGCATCCGGCCAGGGATCGAGCCGGTGCCAGACCCGATTGAGGTGCCGCCTGGCTTCCTCATTGAGATGGTGAATGCCGAAACGCTGCAGCAACTCGTCGAGAATGATCCGGTGCAGTTCGTCGATGCGGGTCCAGCCCAGTTCGCCGGAACGCACCCGCTGCATCGCGGGCTGGTAGCCCGCGCGCCAGGCCAGCGCGAACGCGTCGCCGCTCACGCCCAGCTGCAGCGCGTCGACCTCGCGTGCGATGGCGCCGTGCCAGTCGACCACCGTGCCGAAGATGTCGAAGGCCAGGATACGGGGCTTGGGAATGGCGGTCATGGCCCCCAGAATACAGCCCCATGACAAGCCCGCCCCGTTTCCTCTGCGTTCTGCCGCTGCTGCTGGCGTTTTCGGCCTCTGCGTTCGACCTGCAGGCGCACCGCGGCGGCCGCGGCCTGGAGCCTGAGAACACGCTGCCGGCGTTCGAAAACGCGCTCGCGCTGGGCGTTGACACACTGGAGCTCGACGTCGGCGTGACGGCCGACGGTGTGGTGGTGATTTCGCACGATCCCTCCCTCAACCCGCTGATCGTGCGTGACGCCGCGGGCCAGTGGCTGGCGGCCGGCAAGGGACCCCTGATCCATTCGCTGACGCTGGCGCAACTGCAAACCTACCAGCTCGGTCGCATCCAGCCCGGCACCCCGTACGCCAGCACCTTCGCCGCCCAGCAGGCGCGCGACGGTATCCGCATGCCGACACTGGCTGCGCTGTTCGAGCGGGTCAAGGCCCTGGGCGCAAACGAGGTGCGCTTCAACATCGAGACCAAGATCGACCCGACCCGGCCCGACGACACGGTGAGTCCGGAAGCGATGACGCGCGCGCTGCTGCAGGTGGTGCGCGCGGCGGAAATGACGGCGCGCGTCACGATCCAGAGCTTCGACTGGCGCACGCTGCAACTGGTGCAGGAACTCGCGCCTTCGATCCCGACGGTCTACCTCACGATCCAGACCGCCAACACCGACAACGTGCGCGACGGCGCCTGGACCGCCGGCTTCAAGCTGGCCGACCACGGCAACGTGCCTCGGCTGGTGAAAGCAGCCGGCGGCTCGGTATGGTCGCCCAACGGCGGCGCGGTGACCGAGGCGCTGGTCAGGCAGGCGCAGGCTCTCGGCCTGAAGGTCGTTCCCTGGACCATCAACAGCCCGGCCGACTTCGACCGGATGCTGGGCTGGGGCGTGGACGGCCTCATCACCGACTACCCCGATCGCCTGCGCGAGGCGCTGCGCCAGCGCGGACTGGCGTTGCCGAAACCGTTGCAGACGGGAAGCTAAGCTTCGTGCCCGTGCCGGTGGTGGGCATCCGGAAAGTGCGGATGGCTGTGCGCCAGGGGTGAATGGTCGTGCCAGTGCGTGTGGCGGGTGCCAGGCGGCACCGGCTCCGCGTGAACGTGGTCGTGGTGCTCTTCGCCGCCGTGCACATGCGCGTGGCTGTGCTCCGTCGGCTCATGCCGATGCGGATGCTGGTGTCGCTCGCTCAGATGCAGCGCGACGCCGATCGCCATCAGCACGCCGGCCGCCAGCAACTGCGGTGTGACGGCGTCGCCGAGAAAGGCGATCGCCAGCAGCGCGCCGAAGAATGGCGCGACCGAGAAGTACGCGCCGGTCCGGCCGGTGCCGAGCTCGCGCAGCGCCACCACGAACAACACCAGGCTGGCGCCGTAGCTGGCGAATCCGACCAGCGCCGCCGCGCCGACCACCGGCCACGCCGGCCAGTGGGCGCCGAGCGCCAGCGCCAGCACCAGGTTGGTCGCGCCGGCGGCAAGGCCCTTGACCATGGCGATCCACGACGCGTCGTTGAGCGAGACCTTTCGCGTGAGGTTGTTGTCCAGCGCCCAGGCCGCGCAGGCGCCTGCGACGAAGAGCGCGGGCAACAAAGCGACCGCACCCACCTTGCCCGGCCAGGCCAGCACCAGCCCGCCGGCGACGATCGCGGCCATACCGAGCGCGACCCGGCGATCCACGTTTTCGCGAAACACGGTCCAGGCCAGCAGCGCAGTGAACACGCCCTCGGCGTTGAGCAGCAGCGATGCGGTGGACGCCGACAGGCCGTTCAGCCCCACCAACAGCAGCACCGGGCCGGCGACGCCGCCGGCCAGCACAGCACCGGCCAGCCAGCGCCATTCGCCCGGGGCCAGCCGCACTGGCGCGGCGCCGCGCAGGAGCCGCCACCCAGCCAGGCCGAGGCCTGAGCCCAAATACAGCAACGCCGCGAGCAGCCAGGGACTGGTCGCGGCGAGCAGGACTTTCGCGGCGGGCGCCGATGCGCCGAACAGCAAGGCAGCCAGCAGCGCGGCGGCGACCCCGCGCGGCAGCTTGCGTTCTGGCGGGTTGGTCATGCCGTCATGTTAACGGCGAGACCGAGGCGCCGGACGCTCAGCGGCCGAGAATGCGGTTGAACAGAATGCCGGCGGCGAAGGCGATGCCAATGGCCGTCAGCGGGTTGGCCTTGATCTGTTCGCGGGCCATGCCGCCGTACTCTTCCTGCCAGCCGGTGACCTTCTCGCTGCCCGAATTGACGCTCTGCTCCAGCTTGTCGACCGCTTCATGGGCCTTCTGGGCAACGCGGCTGACGACGTTGGCGTTGGCGCCGGTGCCGTTCAGCCCGGTGCCCGTGCTGCCGCTGGTCATGCTGGCGGAGTCCATGGTTTCGCTGTTCATGCTGGTTCCTCTTTCGGGGGTTTGTTGGAAAAAAATTCGCCAGCGGCGCTGACGATGCATCGACTGTAGGTAGCACAGCCATGTCTGGCTGTCGGCAAACTGGCGGCAGGCGCTGTAGGAAATCTCCTGCCCCGGGACCGGCTGACCCTGATAATCGGTCGCCAATGACCCAGCAACTTTCAAATTCCATCGCTGCCGTCGCCGGGTTGGAGATCGGCCATTTCACCGACCCGCGTCGCCCGACAGGCTGCACGGTGGTGATCGCGCGCGCGGGCGCCGTCGGCGGCGTCGACGTGCGCGGCGCCGCGCCCGGCACCCGCGAGACCGACTTGCTGGCGCCGACCAACCTGGTGGATTGCGTGCACGCGATCGTGCTGGCCGGCGGCAGCGCCTGGGGCCTGGAAGCGGCGACCGGCGTGGTGCGGTGGCTGGAAGAACAGGGCGTCGGCATGCCGGTGGGGCCGGCCCGCTTGCCGATCGTTCCGGCGGCGGTGCTGTTCGACCTGCTGCTGGGCGACTCGGCGGTGCGGCCCGACGCGCAGGCCGGCTATCGCGCCTGCCAGGCGGCGTCGCGCAATCCACCGGCGGAGGGCAACGTCGGCGCCGGCGCCGGCGCCGCAGTCGGCAAGATCTTCGGCATCGCCCGGGCCATGAAGGGCGGCATCGGCAGCGCGTCGGTGACCGTGGACGGCGTGACGGTCGCCGCGCTGATCGCATGCAATGCCCTGGGCGACGTGATCGACCCCGACACCGCGCTGCCGATCGCCGGTGCCCGGACTGCCGACGGCCTGCGCTTGCTGGACAGCCGGCGCGCGCTGCTGGCCGGCGAGGCGCCGAGGCCCGTGCTGGCCGGCACCAACACCACCATCGGTGTGATCGCGACCGACGCCGTCATCACCAAGATCCAGGCCACGCGGTTGGCCCAGATGGGCCACGACGGCCTGGCCCGCAGCATCAACCCGGTTCACACCATGTCGGACGGCGACACGTTGTTCGCGCTCGGCACGGGCGCCTGCGGCAAGACGCTCGGCATGATGACGCTGGGCACCATGGCGGCCGAAGCGACGGCGCGCGCCGTGACACGCGCCGTACGGGCGGCGCAGGGGATTACGGTCGCGGGCCTGCACCTGCCGGCGATCGCCGATCTGGGCCGGCCATGACGCGGCAGGCGATGCCCCGGACGATCCGCTACACCCTGGTGTCCATCCGCGACCTGCTGCTGTCGGCGGGCCCGTTCGCGCTGCTGGCGATCGCCCTGCTGGTGCTGGCGTACGTGTGGCTGGATCCCACGCCACCAAAACAGGTGACGCTGGCGACCGGCCCGGCGCAAAGCGCCTATGACGAGTTCGGCAAGCGCTACCGCAAGGCGCTGGCGGCCAATGGCATCGAGGTGACGCTGCTGCCCAGCGAAGGCTCGTCCGCCAACCTGCAGCTGCTGCGCGAGGGCAAGGCCGACCTCGGGTTCGTCCAGGGCGGCAGCGGCGCACAGCCTGACGGCGACGCGGACACGGCCGGCCTTGAATCGCTTGGCAGCCTGTTCGTCGAGCCGATCTGGCTGTTCTATCGCGAAGACGCGGCGAAGAAGGTCGAACCTTCGGGCACCCTGAGCGCTCTGCCGCAGCTCGCCGGCTTGCGGCTGAACGTCGGCACCGCCGGCAGCGGCGTGCCGGCGCTGATGGACAAGCTGTTCGAGGCCAACAAGATCGATCCGCAGGCGCTGCGGCTGACGCGGCTGGAGCAGACGCCGGCCACGGTGGCTTTCCTGGCCGGCGAACTCGACGCGCTGGTGTTCGCCTCGGCGCCGCAGTCGCTGATGGTGCAGATGCTGCTGCAGACGCCCGGCGTGCAGCTGATGGACTTCAGCCAGAGCGAAGCCTATTCGCGCCGCTTCCCGTTCCTCACGCCGGTGCTGCTGCCCCGCGGCGTGGTCGACCTGGCGCGCGACGTGCCGCCGCAGAACGTGCGGCTGGTCGCGACCACCACCGCCCTGCTCGCGCGAGAAAGCACCCACCCGGCGCTACTGCAGCTGTTCGTGCAGGCGGCGCGCGAGTTCCATGGCCCGCCCGGCTGGTTCAACGGCGCCGGCGCCTTCCCCACCACCGAGCACAGCGAGTACCCGGTCTCGCACGAAGCCGAGCGCGCCATCAGAAGCGGCGCGCCGTTCCTGCAGCGTTACCTGCCGTTCTGGCTGGCCAATTTGGTGGAGCGGATGTGGCTGGTGCTGGGCATCATCATCGCCATCCTGCTGCCGCTATCGCGCATCGTGCCGCCGCTGTACGAGTTCCGCATCCGTTCCCGGGTGTTCCGCTGGTATGGCCAGCTGCGCGAGATCGAGAACCGGATTCAGCTGCGGCACGAGGACCCGGCGCACATCGCACAGGAACTCGACCAGCTGGACCAGCGCGTCGGCAAGGTGAGTGTGCCCCTGTCGTACGCCGACGAGCTCTACGCGTTGCGCAACAACATTGCGCTGGTGCGCCACCGGCTGGAGCAGCGCCCCTGAGCGGAGCCTAGAGCCGCAGGTCCGGGCTGTTGCTGGCGGCGGCCTGGGCCACCGCGTCGAGCGCGCCGTCCACGACGGCCTGGTCGGAAACCAGCCGCAGGCCCTGCACCGCCACCAGCTGGTCGAGCAGGCGACGGGTCATGGAATGGGTCTTGCCGCTGGCGTCGCTGAACATGAAGAGCGTGCCGTGCGGACTGGCCCAGGTCAGCTGCAGCCGGTTCCACCGGCCTTCGGTCAGCATCTCCACCCAGGCGCCCGGCTGCAGGGCCTCGTCGCCCAGCGCGGGCACGGCTTCCAGCCAGTCGGTGCCAAGCTGCGACGCGCCGCCCGGCTGCGTGGGCTGGTACAACGGTAGCGGGCCGGCAGACTGGTGCGTTTCCATGAAGCCAGATTCCTGCGCCTCGCCCGGGGCCAGCCAGGGACTGCGGACGTCGTCGCTCGCAGGCGCGAACCAGCTTTCCAGTTCTTCCGGCGTCATCGGCGTGTGCGGCGTCGCTGGCGCCAGCGCGCGCTGCTGCAGCACCAACAGCAGGTCGACGAACCGCTGGGCTTCCGAAGCCGGGTAATCGATGCTGGTCAGGCCCTCGCGCACTTTCTCCAGCAGTCGCGGGGCGATGCGGGTCAGCCGCAGCGGATTGCCGCTGGCCAGCTGCGGCTGCGCGCTCCACAGCAGGTCCGACAACAGCGCGGTGTAGCCGCCAGGATCGGCCGCGCCGGCCGGGTCGGTCAGCCGCGCCTGGGCAATCACCTGCGACCAGGGACCGGTGACGAAGCGGCCGACCTCGCGCGCGGCCGAGGCCACGTCGGGGCGCGCACGCAGCTGACGGCTGACCTTGCCGGCCAGCAGGTTGCGCTGTTCCGCATGCAGCAGGGCCTGCACGGCCTTCTGGCGATGCCGGCGCTCACGCCTGCTCTGCTCGCCCCAGGCTTCCTCCAGCGTGGTCAGCGCGAACTCGAACGGATCGCCGCCCGCCACCCGGGTCGCCAGCAGCGCATCGACAGCCTGCTGCAGCGGCTCGAAGAACGCGTCGAAGCCCGGCGCGTCCACCGCCGACCAGGCCAGGCTGCGCTGCGTCATCTGTTCCAGCAGGCGGCGCGCCGGATGGCCCTTGTCGCTGAAAAAGCGTGGGTCTTCCAGCACCAGCCGCAGCAGCGCGGGCTCAAGGTCGCGCACCGTCTGCTGCACCGGCGAAAGCAGCCGCGAGTCGCTGGCGATGTTGTCGACCATCAGCGCCACCACTTCCAGGCCCAGCGCCTGGCCGGGACTGGCGGCCTCACGCCGCATCCGCTCGCGCACCGCCGCGATGCCGACCGGTGGCGGCGCCGGCGTCGAGGACCGGCGCTGCAGGTCGGTCATCACCCGGTCAACCTGTTTCATCTCCTGCAGCGTCTCGAACGCCGCCGGCACCGTTGGCGAGAAATCGGGCGGCAGGTCGCGTTCCGCGCTTTCAAACTCGCGCGCGAACTGTGCATGGAACGAATTCTCGCTGTGCTCGAACTGGCCGGACAGCAGCCGGCGCAGCTCGCGCAGGTTCAGCAGGGTGCTGGCCTGCGGGTGCGCGGGCTGCACGGCCTTCAGGCTGCCAGCGGACGTGGTGGCGAGGATGTCGCGTGCAGGCGAGACGACGTAGCCGGCCGGCACCACGCCCTGCGAGCGCAGCATCTGCGACAGCTCGCGGTACACCAGCGCCAGCTCCGGTCCGAGCGCATCGCCGAGGTGCTGCATCCAGCGCGTGCGCACGGCTGGCGGAATCGGGCTTTGCATGGTGACCGTGCGCAGCGCGCGCACATAGACTTCGGGCCGCAGCGGATTGCGCTCGGCCTGCACCGTGCGCAGGCCCTGGATGGCGCAGACCAGGCCATTGAGTTCGGCCAGTTCCGACTCCACCGCCTGCGACACCGCCTGCTGAGTGCGCACCAGCTCCACGCCTTCCTGCAACTGGTCGTCGCCCATCAGCTCCAGCGAGTCGAAGCTCAGGGCCGGTGCCCGCGCGTTGGCGCCGGCGATGGCCTGCGCGAATTCGGCCAGCAGGGCCTGGGGATAGGCCTCGCACAGCGCATCCTGGTGCTTCATCAGGATGCGTGCGGCCTCGGTCAGCAGGTTGCGCTCATGCGCGTCGGGCATGCCGGTGGCGCGCTGCGCCATCGACTTGACGCAGCGGCTGGCGAGCCGCTGCATGAGCGCGTGGCCCCGGCTGGCCGCCTCCTTCATGCAGGAACGGTACAACGACTGGTAGGACGTGTTCTGCGAGGCGGGCATGCGGGAATCTCCCCCTATTTCAGGGCTTTATAGCGCATCCGGTGCGGCCGCGCACCTTCTTCGCCGAGGCGGCGCTTCTTGTCGGCCTCGTACTCCTGGTAGTTGCCGTTGAAGAACGTCCATTGGCTGTCGCCCTCCGCGGCCAGGATGTGGGTGGCGATGCGGTCCAGGAACCAGCGATCGTGGCTGATCACCATCACGCTGCCCGCGAACTCCAGCAGCGCGTCTTCCAGTGCGCGCAAAGTCTCGACGTCCAGGTCGTTGGACGGTTCGTCCAGCAGCAGCACGTTGCCACCGGCGATCAGCGTCTTGGCCAGGTGGAGCCGGCCGCGCTCGCCGCCGGACAGGGTGCCGACGCGCTTTTGCTGGTCGCCGCCGTTGAAGTTGAAGCGGCCGGCATAGGCCCGGCTGGCCATCTGGAATTTGCCGACGTTGAGGATGTCGAGGCCGCCCGAGATGTCTTCCCAGACGGTCTTGTTGTCGGTGAGCTCGTCGCGGTGCTGGTCGACGAAGGCCATGCGCACCGTGGAGCCGATCACGACCTCGCCGGAATCGGGCTTTTCCTTGCCGGCGATCATCTTGAACAGCGTCGACTTGCCGGCACCGTTGGGGCCGATGATGCCGACGATGGCGCCGGGGGGCACCGTGAAACTCAGGTTGTCGATCAGCACCCGGTCACCGAACGACTTGGTGACGTTGTGGAATTCGAACACCTGTTGCCCGAGGCGTTCGGCCACCGGGATGAAGATCTCCTGCGTTTCGTTGCGCTTCTGGTACTCGACGTCGGACAATTCCTCGAACCGGGCCAGCCGTGACTTGCTCTTGGCCTGGCGCGCCTTGGGGTTCTGACGCGACCACTCCAGCTCCTTCTTGAGGGCCTTGGCGTGCGCTTCCTCGCCTTTTTGCTCCTGCGCCAGCCGATCGCCCTTCTGCTCCAGCCAGGTGCTGTAGTTGCCCTTCCAGGGGATCCCGTTGCCGCGGTCCAGCTCCAGGATCCATTCGGCGGCGTTGTCCAGGAAGTAGCGGTCGTGGGTGATCGCGACCACGG
>JACMQP010000147.1 GCA_014376915.1 Ramlibacter sp. | reverse complement strand
TGCTGGGCGGGCAGCTTGGCGTCAGCCGCACCGTGGTGCGCGAGGCGGTCAAGTCGCTGGCCGCCAAGGGCCTGTTGACCACCGGCCCCAAGGTGGGCACCCGGGTGCTGTCGTCCGATCACTGGAACTGGTTCGACCCGGACGTGGTGGGCTGGCAGTCCAAGGCCGGATTGACGCGCGAGTTCCTGCGCGAGCTGCAGGACCTGCGCCGCGTGGTCGAGCCGGCTGCGGTACGCATGGCAGCGCAGCGCGCCACCCCGCACGACATCGCTGAAATCGAGGCGGCCTATGAAGGCATGCGCAAGGCGGTGGAAGAAGGCGGCGACTACGTCACGTACGACCTGCGCTTTCACCAGGGGCTGCTGCGCGCCTGCGGCAACCGGATGATGGTGCAGATGAGCAAGGCGATCGGCGCGCTGCTGCGCACCAGTTTCGAGATTTCAACCAGCCGCAAGGACGGACCGTGAGATTCCCTGCCGATGCACCGCCCGGTGCTCGACGCCGTGGTCGCCCACAAGCCGGACAAGGCCGAAAAGGCGATCCTGGTGCTGATCGACGGCGCCCGCGACGATATTGAGGAAGTTCTGGCAAAGCGCAAACGTCTGCCGCGGCTGAACCTGCCGGCGCGGCCACTCAGGGCGGCGTGAATCGTGCGGGCGCTGGCGGCGGGCCGGTTCAGGCATCATCGGCGGCCACCAGCGGCGGCCACCAGCGGCGGCCACCATCGGCGGCGTCGCACCGCTTTTCATTCCAGCGTATTTCCCATGACATCCGTTCTCAAGACCATCCTGTTCACCGGCGCTGACGGCCGGGCCCGCTTCCGCGAGGAGAACATTCCGCTGGACCAGGGCACCGAGCAGTCGCGCCTGTCGCCGCTGTTTGCCTCCGGCGGCTACCAGCTGCGCCACAGTCCCCTGGGCTTTCGCAGCCAGTTCCACTGCACCGGCGAGCCGCAATGGGTGTTCATCCTGGCCGGCCGGATGGAAATCGGCCTGCAGGACGGCGCCGGCCGGGTGTTCGCAGCGGGCCAGCACTTCTACTCCGCCGACCACCTTCCGGCCGGCGCCACATTCGACCCGAAGGTGCATGGGCACTGGAGCCGCCAGGCCGGCGACGAGCCGCTGGTGACGCTGTTCGTGCGCGGTTGACGCGGCAGCGACGCGGTCGGGCGATTGCGCCACGGGCGGCCGGTAAAATCTGCGGCAAGAGTTGCCAATCAAGCTATCCGTGCCCGATCCGTTCCTGGAGGAAGCCTCCGCCACCGCCACCGCTGCCGATGCGCCCGGGCTCTACCTCGGGTCGTCGGCGCTGCTGAACCTGCAGGATGGCCGACTGCGCTTGCGGGCCGGCGCGCTCACCCAGCTGTGCAAGACCGACCGGGAGCGGGCGATGGCGCTGCACGGCTACGTCAAGAAACTGCCGTTTGAGCGACCGTTGAAGTTCCGCCTGCGCACTGCGCGCGAGGTGCTGGACGCCGGCCGCGGCGACGCGATCGACAAGTCCACGCTGCTGGTCGCGCTGCTGCGGCGCTGCCAGATCCCGGCGCGGATCTGCTACGTCGAACTGAGTGGAGAGATCCTGCGCGGCCTGACTTCGCGAATGCGCACGGTGCCGCGGCCGGTGGTGGAGATCTGGCTGCGTTCGCGCTGGGTGCGCACCGACACCTACATCTTCGACACCGGTTACATGGCGGCGGCCCGGCAGCGCTTGAAGGACCGCGACTGGGAATGGGGCTACGGCATCCACCGCAATGGCCAGTCGATCTGGAACGGCACCGACGACGCCTTCCTGGGCGGCTACCGCACCGAGGAGGATCCGCTGGTGGTGAGCACACTGGGCGTGTTCCACGACCCGCTGCAGTTCATCCGCTCTGACATCTACCGGCGCAAGTTCAGGCCGGTCGCTGGCCTGCACTGGAACATGCTGTCGCTGCTGATGCGCAAGGCCGTGCGCCAGTTGCGCGCCGAGGGCAGCCACGAGGGGACGGCCGGGCGCTCGCGCCCGCCGTTCTGAACCGGATCAGGCGCCCGGGCCCGGGGCGAGCCGCAGCTCGGACGACGGCAGGATGCGCTGTCCTTGCGTCTGCGGCACGGCTTGCAGCAGGGCGCGCGCGACCTGTCCCGCTTCGATCGCCTGGTAGTTGTCCGGGATCAGCCAGGCCAGCGCCCGGCTGAGCACCAGCGCAAGTTTCTCGCCGCCGCGGGTGGGCTGGCCCAGCGCGCCGCGGTCGCCGACCAGGAACGATGGTCGGGCGACCACCAGCGTCGGATAGCGTAGTTGCGCCAGCGCCTGTTCCAGCTCGCCCTTGACCCGGTTGTAGAAGATGCGCGATTGCGGGTTGGCGCCCATGGCGCTGACCAGGCCCAGCCGGGACG
>JACMQP010000662.1 GCA_014376915.1 Ramlibacter sp. | reverse complement strand
GCGGACTACTCCCGCGAGGAGAACGTGGCCGATGCCGAGGCGCTGGCGCGGATGCTGCGGCTCATCTATCGCTGCCCCAAGCCGACCATCGCACGCGTGCAGGGCGACGTGTACGCGGGCGGTACCGGGCTGGTGGCGGCGTGCGACATCGCCGTGGCGGTCGACACGGCGGGCTTTTGCATCAGCGAGGTCAAGTTGGGTCTCATCCCTGCCACCATCAGCCCTTACGTGATCCGGGCCATGGGGCCGCGGGCGGCGCATCGCTACTTCCTCACCGCCGAACGCTTCGACGCGGCCCAGGCGCTGCGCATCGGTCTCGTGCATGAAGTGGTGGCGGGGGACCAGCTCGATACCAAGGTGGCTGAGCTGGCCAGCGCGCTGGTGAACGCCGGGCCGGCGGCCGTCAAGGCCTGCAAGGCGCTGGTGCAGGACGTGGCGGAGAAGGACATCACGCAACTCCTGATCGCCCGGACCATCGAGGGCATCGCCGACATCCGCGCCACCGACGAGGGTCGCGAAGGCATCCAGTCGTTCCTGGGCAAGCGAAAGCCCAACTGGCTGCTTCCGCCGGAGTGAACGCATGGACAACCTGCAGCACCTGATCGGCACGCCCCAGCTGCTCGCGCTGGCCGCGGCGCTGGGCTGGGCCAGCGGCATCCGCCTGTACGCCGCGGTGTTCCTGGTCGGCGCCGCCGGCTTCATGGGCTGGGTCGACCTGCCGCAGGGCTTGCAGGTGCTGCAGCATCCGGGCGTGCTGGCGGCCAGCGGCTTCATGTGCTTCGTCGAATTCTTCGCCGACAAGATCCCGATCGTCGACACCGTCTGGGACGCGATCCATACCGTGATCCGGATCCCCGCCGGTGCCGCGCTGGCGGCCGGTGCGCTGGGCGCCGACAGCGGGGCCATGACCTGGATCGCAGCGCTGCTGGGTGGCAGCCTGGCCGCCACCAGCCACGCCGCCAAGATGACGACCCGCGCCGCCGTCAATACCTCGCCGGAGCCGTTCTCCAACATCGCGGTGTCGCTGGCCGAGGACGGTTTCGTCGTCTTCATGCTCTGGCTGTCCGCCACCCATCCGCTGCTGTTCGCGCTCGCGCTGGTCGCCACGCTGATCGTGGCCGTGGCGCTGATGGTGGTGCTGGTCAAGTTCCTGCGTACCGTGCTGCGCGGGTTGAGCCGATTCTTTTCAGGCCACGGCCTGCCCCCGAAGATCCCCAATGTTCAAAAAAATCCTGATCGCCAACCGCGGTGAAATCGCGTGCCGGGTCGCGGCGACCGCCCGCCGCATGGGCGTGCAGAGCGTCGCCGTCTATTCCGACGCCGATATCGACGCCAAGCATGTCCATGCCTGCGACGAAGCCGTGCACATCGGCGGCAGCGCACCCAAGGACAGCTACCTGCGCTGGGAGCGGATCATCGACGCCGCGAAGGCCACCGGTGCGCAGGCGATTCATCCCGGCTACGGCTTCCTGAGCGAGAACGCGGACTTCGCCAACGCCTGTGCCCAGGCTGGGCTGGTCTTCATCGGCCCGCCGACCGCGGCGATCCAGGCGATGGGGCTGAAGGCCGAAACGAAGCGCCTGATGGAGAAGGCCGGCGTGCCGCTGGTGCCCGGTTACCACGGCGCCGACCAGGACCCGGCGCAGCTGCAGAAGGAGGCTGACCGCATCGGCTACCCGGTTCTGATCAAGGCCAGCGCCGGCGGCGGCGGCAAGGGCATGCGCATCGTCGAGAACTCGCACGACTTCGACGCCGCGCTGGCGTCCTGCAAGCGCGAGGCGATCAGCAGCTTCGGCAACGACGCGGTGCTGATTGAAAAGTACGTGCAGCGGCCGCGCCATATCGAGATCCAGGTGTTCGGCGACAGCCAGGGCGACTGCGTCTGGCTGTTCGAGCGCGACTGCTCGGTGCAGCGTCGCCACCAGAAGGTGCTGGAAGAGGCGCCTGCCCCCGGCATGACGCCGGCCTTGCGCAAGCAGATGGGCGAAGCAGCGGTGGCGGCGGCCAGGGCAGTGAACTATGTGGGCGCCGG
>JACMQP010000146.1 GCA_014376915.1 Ramlibacter sp. | reverse complement strand
GCGGTCGGCCACCGGGCCCGACAGGTCGGCGCTGAAGCCGCAGTTGGCGGCCATCATCAGCTTCAAAGCGGTGAGGCGGCCCGTGTCGTCAAACCCTGCACTGTATTCGTAGGCAAAGGGGTGGCGTTTGCCGGTGACCATGAAGTCGTCATCGCGGTCCAGGCGCAGCTTGATGGGGCGCTGCAGCTTGTGCGCAGCCACGGCGGCCCACACTGCAAGATGCCCAGCCTGGGTTTCTTTGCCGCCAAAACCGCCGCCCATGCGCCGACATTCCACGGTGACCGCATGGTTGTCGATGCCCAGCGCGTGCGATACCCAGTGCTGCACCTCGCCCGGGTGCTGGGTGCTGGAGTGAATCCACCACTGGTTCTGCTCCAGCGGCAGCGCGTAGGCCACCTGGCCTTCAAGGTAGAAGTGCTCCTGGCCGCCGACCTCGAGCTGGCCGGTGAGCGTGTACCGCGACTGTTTCAGAGCCGCTTCCGGCTCGCCCCGGCGCACGATCACCGGCGGCAGCACGTAGCTCTTCGCGGCATGGGCGGCGCGCGGCGTCAGGACGGGCGGCAGCGGCGCGATCTTCAGCTGCACCTGGCGCGCGGCGCGGCGCGCTTGCATCACCGTGTCGGCCACCACCAGGCCGACCACCTGGCCGATGTGCTGGACCGAGTCGATGGCGAAGACCGGCTCGTCATGGACGAAGGTGGCCAGCACCTTGCCGCCGGGAATGTCCTGCGGCAGCACGATGCCGCGCACGCCGGGCATGGCGAGGGCCGCCTGCGTGTCAAGCCCGAGCAGCTTGCCGTGGGCGACGGTGGAAAGGATGGGCGCCGCGTGCAGCGTGCCTTTGACCTCGGGGATGTCGTCGATGTAGGTCGCTTCGCCCGCGACATGGGCGCGGGCGCTTTCGTGGGCGCGCGACACACCGGCGGGCGGTCCGCCGGTTGCCGGCGCGTGCGGCGACTGCGTTGCGGGCGCGAGGTTGCGCTCGCCCGCGTCAGCCGCCCCGCCAGGCCCGCCGCCGGTTGCGGCGTCGAATTCACCTTCGCGCGCAGTCATGCGAAGCCCCCGCAGTCGGCCAGTTCAAGATTGATGTTGGTCACCCCCTGGCTTTCCAGCCAGAAGCGCCGCAACAGGTTGCCGAGCACCTCTCTGCGGTAGGCGGCCGAGGCACGCATGTCGGAAATCGGCTGGAACTCGGCCCGCAGCACCTTCATCGCATCGAGAGCGGCCTGCTCGGTCCAGGGCTTGTCGATCAGGAAGGATTCAGTCTGCACTGCACGCACCGGAGTCGCCGCCACGCCGCCTGCGCCGATGCTCACCCTGGTGACGTGATTGGTTTGCACAGTCATCGCGATCACCAGGCACACGGCGGAAATGTCGTCGTCGTAGCGCTTGGAGATCTTGTAGGCGCGCAGGAATTCGCCGCCCCCTGGCCGCGGCACCTTGATCCACGCCACCACCTCGTCGGGCGCCAGCACTGTCTTGCGGTAGCCGCTGTAGAAATGCTCCAGCGGCAGCTCGCGGTGACCGCGCGCACTCATGAGCACGACGTGCGCGCCGAGCGCGATCAGCAGCGGCATCGAATCGCCGATCGGCGATCCGTTGGCGACGTTGCCGCCCAGCGTGCCCGAGTTGCGCACCGGCAGGCCGGCAAAGCGCCGGGCGAAGGTCGCAAGCTGCGGCCGGTCCCGCACCAGCGCCTCGAAGGCGTCGGCGAGCGTGGCGGCGGCGCCGATGGCAACGTGGTTGTCGTAGCGCTCGATGCGCTTCAGTTCGTCGACCCGGGTGACGTCCAGCACGCGGTCGAACCGCATGTG
>JACMQP010000015.1 GCA_014376915.1 Ramlibacter sp. | reverse complement strand
TGAAGGCGCTCGACTTCCCCGGCATGCGCCGCGCCACCCGCGTCAGCGCGCGGATGCCGGGCGCGATGGTGGCGCTGGTGACGCTGACGCTGTTCTCGTGGTACTTCAACCTGCCGGTGGAAACCATCGGCAGCCGCTTCGGCGGCATCCCGCAGGGCCTGCCGTCGCTGGCGCTGCCGGACTTTTCCTGGTCCACCGTCAAGCTGCTGGTGACGCCGACGCTGACCATCGCGTTGCTCGGCGCGATCGAGTCGCTGCTGTGCGCGCGGGTCGCCGACCAGCTTGCGCCACTGCCGCGGCACGACCCGAACCAGGAGCTGATGGCGCAAGGCATCGCCAATTTCGTGACGCCCTTCTTCGGCGGCATGCCGGCCACTGGCACCATCGCCCGCACCGTCACCAACGTGCGTTCGGGCGGGAGCTCGCCGGTCGCGGGCCTGGTGCATGCGCTGACCCTGGCCGCGATCGTGCTGCTGGCGGCGCCGCTGGCCCTGCATGTGCCGCTGGCGGTGTTGGCCGGCATTCTGATGTTCGTGGCCTGGAACATGGGCGAATGGCGGGAGTTTGCGCGGCTCAAGCTCTACAGCGCGCATTACCGCCTGTTGATGCTGGGCACCTTCTTCCTGACGGTGGTGTTCGACCTCACGGTGGCGCTGCAGGTCGGCATGGTGCTGGCTTGCGCCCTGTTCATCCGCCGGATGAGTTCGCTGTTTAGCGTGGAACCGGTCGCGCACGACGGTCAGGAGCTGCGCTACAAACTGTTCGGCGCTCTGTTCTTCGGCGCGGTGGCCAAGATCGATGTGGTGGTGCAGGCCGTCGAGCGCGGACCGGAAGCCCCGGCGGTGGTGCTCGACGCGATGCAGCTCGTGGTGCTGGACACGTCCGGACTGGACGCGTTGCGACAACTGCACAAGGCGGTGCTGCTGCGCGGCGGCACGCTGCGGCTGGAAAACCTGCAGGCGCCGCCGCGGGAGGTGATCGAACGCTCAGGCTTCGGGGCCGAGCTGGCGGCCCACCGTGCCTCGCCGGAGGTGTCCCTCTAACCGGCCCGGCACCAGGCGGCAGGAACTAGGCGGCGGGATTGGACCGGAGCCAGCCGGTCAGCAACTGAATGAATCTGTCAGGTTGTTCCATCAGGAAAAAATGACTGGCATTGCTGAAGATTTCGGTGCGTGCATTGGGCAGACCCGCACTCAGTTCCCGCGTCGCGGCCAGGGAACAGATCGGGTCGGCGTCGCCCGCCATGACCAGGACCGGCTGCCGGATGCGCGGCAGCGCGTCGACGGTGTCGTGCCGCTGGCAGGCCTCGTTTTGCCTGACATAGCAGGCCGGCAGACGTGTTTCGCCGCCGATCAGCCTTTCGATGGCGGCAACGCGCTCGGGGTACCGGTTGAAGAAGTCCGCCGAAACGAAGTTCTGCACTGAATGGCGGGCGTGGTCGGCCCAATCCATGCGCCATTCAAGCGCCTCGCGCATGTTCAGCAGCACCCGACGGCCCAGCGGGTCGAGGCGGGCAAAAGAGGCGCACAGCGTCAGGGTCATCACCCGTTCGGGCGCCAGCAACGCCATGTGCTGGGCGACGGCGCCGCCCATCGAGCGGCCGACGACATGGGCGCGCTCCACCTGGCAATGGTCCATCAGCTGCAGGGTGTCCGCAGCCAGTTCCGCCGTCGTCACCGGCTCATCCACCTGAGTGCTGCGGCCGGCGCCACGGTTGTCGAAGGCGATCACGCGATGGGTCTTGCGCAGCACTTCGATCTGCGCCAGCCAGGCCGTGTAGTCGCCCGCCAGGCCGTGAATCAGAACCACCGGGGTGCCCGCGCCGACATCAAGGTAGCGCAGCGTGTAGCGCCCG
>JACMQP010000661.1 GCA_014376915.1 Ramlibacter sp. | reverse complement strand
GATCGCCGCCTTCGAGCGCGAGTTCGTCGAGGCCCAGCAGGCCGCCTACATGGAAACCTGCACGGAAGACGACGAGATCGCCGAGCGCATGGACGCCGGGCGCCACGCCCTGCTGCAGCGCGGCGACAACGAGGTCGGCCCTTATCAAAGCCCGATGGAAGACGGCATGCAGCACTTCCACGAGTGGTACCGGGGCACCATGAACCCGGACCGCCCGCGCGCCTGATGCGCCGGCACCGCGCAGCCGGAGCGCGCTGATGCAGGCGTTGTGGATGCTGGCGGCAGCCCTGTTCTTCGCCGCGATGGCGGTGTGCGTCAAGTTCGCCTCCGCCTGGTTCAACTCCGCCGAACTGGTGTTCTACCGCGGCCTGCTCGGCATGCTTCTGCTGTGGCTGCTGGCGCGGTCGCAGGGCGTGCGGCTGGCCACCCGGTACCCCGGCATGCATGCCTGGCGCAGCCTGGTGGGCGTCCTGTCGCTGGGCGCCTGGTTCTACGCCCTCGCCTGGCTGCCGCTGGCCACGGCGATGACCCTCAACTACATGAGCAGCGTCTGGATCGCGGTCTTCCTGGTGGGCGGCGCCCTGCTGAACTGGAACCCCGGGCGGCCGCAGGACCATCCGCTGCGCCAGGGGCCTCTGGTGCTTACGGTGGTGGCCGGCTTTGCCGGTCTGGTGCTGATGCTGCGCCCCACGATCGGGCAGAACCAGATGTTCGCCGCTGTCGTCGGTCTGCTGTCGGGCCTCACCGCCGCCTTCGCCTACATGCAGGTGATGGCGCTGGCCAGGCTGGGTGAACCGGCGCTGCGCACGGTCTTTTATTTCGCGGTCGGCTCCGCGGTCGCCGGAACGGTCGGCATGGCCATCACAGGGGTATCGCCCTGGGACTGGCAGCATGCGCTGTGGCTGCTCCCGGTCGCCGTGCTGGCGTCGCTGGGCCAGTTGTGCATGACGCGCGCCTACAGCCATGGCGCCACCCTGGTGGTCGCCAATTTGCAATACTCGGGCATTGTGTTCGGCGCCTTGTTCGGCATGCTGCTGTTCGGCGACCGGATTCCTGCGATGGGCTGGGCCGGCATGAGTCTGATCGTCGCCAGCGGCATCGCCGCCACCGTGCTGCGCGAACGCGCAGCGCCGGATTCACCTGCCGAGGAGCACTGAGATGCACACCACCCTGATTTCCATCGACCAGCTCACAGACCTGCAGGCCAGCGGTGCGCCGCTGATGCTGTTCGACTGCACGTTCGACCTGATGAACCCGTCGGCTGGGCAGGAGCAGTACCGCAAGGCCCACATCCCGCAAGCCGTTTACGCCAGCCTGGACGACGCGCTGAGCGACCCCGGCCTGGTCGACGCCCACGGCAACCATCGACCGCATCCCGACGCGGCGTCGGGTGGCCGCCATCCGTTGCCCAGCCGCGAGAAGTTCGCGATCTGGCTGTCCAGCGTCGGCCTGACCAACGCGATGCAGGTCGTCGTGTACGACCGCAACGGCGCCAACTACTGCGGCCGGCTGTGGTGGAT
Source organism: Ramlibacter sp. (assembly GCA_014376915.1). The sequence goes on along the minus strand of JACMQP010000661.1, from coordinate 1,151 downwards.
GCTCAAGTGGACCGGACACGACGCGGTGGCGGTGCTCGATGGCGGGTTGCAGGCCTGGCAGGCGGCCGGCGGCGCCGTGACCGACCAGGAGGAGCCCGCGCACTTCCAGTCCAACTTCGAGTTGCACGCGCCACTGCGCCGGCTGGTGACGACGCCGGACGTGGAACGCAGGCTTGGCACACCGGGCCAGGTGCTGGTCGACGCGCGCGGCGCGCCGCGCTTCAGGGGCGAAGTGGAGCCGCTCGATCCGGTGGCCGGACACATCCCCGGCGCGCTGAACCGGCCGTTCTCGCAGAACATCGGCGCCGACGGAAAGTTCAAGCCGGCGGCGCAGCTGAAGTCGGAGTTCGAGCAACTGCTCGGCGGCCACGACCCGGCTGCGGTCGTCCACCACTGCGGCAGCGGCGTCAGCGCGGTGCCCAACGTGATCGCCATGGAGCTCGCCGGTTTCGGCCCCACCGCGCTGTATGCGGGCAGCTGGAGCGAGTGGTGCAGCGACGCGAAGCGGCCTGTGGCGAGGGGCTGACGGTTGTCATCCCAGCTGTCCGGATGCCGGGTCGAGCCCGGCATGACAGTGATCACTCCTTGATGTTCACCTTCTTCACGATGGCGGCGTAGCGCTCCTGCTCGCGCTGGACGAAGAGCGCGAACTCGGCGGGGCTGCCGCTGCCGCCGACGACGCCCTGCTCCTGCATCCGGGCCCGCATTTCGTCGGACCCGAGCACCTCGTTCAAGTCGTGGTTCAGCCGCTCGACGATCGTTGTCGACCTGGTTGCCGACCACGTCGGTGACGATCTGCGCGCCGCCGCGGTCAGCCCGGACTGTCCGCGCCCATCACCAGCGTGTTGCCGTCAGGCGGCGCATTCACGGCCCTGGCGACACCGATGGTGCCGCCGGCGAGACGAAGTCGCGTCGCAGCATCATTTCCTCTTTTCCTTTGCCGGCGGCAGGGTCGCCCGCAGGCTGTCGTAGCGCGCGGCCCACTCGGTGCGCCACTGGCGCCTCTGCGCCGGCTCGACCCACGCCGCATCGACGCCGTTCAGCATGAAGCAGCGCAGGTCGTTCAGGCCGAAGCCGAAATCGTCGACCATCATCTGCCAGGCCCGTGTCGGGTCCACGTGGTGCAGCGTCGGGTCGTCGGTGTTTGGGTG
>JACMQP010000660.1 GCA_014376915.1 Ramlibacter sp. | reverse complement strand
GTGCTGGCCACGCTGCGCTGGGCCAGCGCCTTCTTCATTCCGGTGATGGTGGGTTTCATGTTCAGCTATGCGCTGTCGCCGGTTGTCGATGCGCTGCAGCGCTGGCGCATTCCGCGCGCCATCAGCGCCGGGGTGCTGATCTTGGGCCTGTTGGGCGGCATCGGCTTCTCCGCCTACTCCTTCAGCGACGACGCCAACGCGCTGATCGCGTCGCTGCCCGAGGCGACGCAGAAGCTGCGCAGCGCCATACGCGCCCGCCGCGACAAGCCGGAAACGCCGCTGGAAACGGTGCAGAAGGCAGCAGCCCAGCTTGAACAGGCGGCAGAGGAGGCGAGCCCCACCGCGCCGAAGAGCAATGTGCAGCGGGTGGTGATCGAGAAGCCGCGCTTCGATATTCGCGAGCATCTGTGGAACGGCACGATGGGGCTGGTCAGCCTGATCGGCCAGGTGGTGGTGGTGACCTTCCTGACTTATTTCCTGCTGTTGTCCGGTGACACTTTCCGCCGCAAGCTGGTCAAGATCACCGGTCCCACACTGTCGGAAAAGAAGATCACGGTGCAGGCGCTGGACGAGATCACCTCGCAGATCCAGCGTTACCTGCTGGTGCAGCTGCTGGGCAGCGTGGTGGTCGGCGTCGCCACCGGCCTGGCGTTCTGGTCCCTGGGGCTCAAGCATGCCGTGGTGTGGGGCTTTGCCGGCGGCCTGCTCAATCTGGTTCCCTACATCGGCTCGGCGGTGGTGACCGGCGCGGCTGCGCTGGTGGCCTTCCTGCAGTTCGGCGAGATCGACATGGCGCTGGCCGTGGCCGGCGCGTCGCTGGGGATCCACACCATCGTCGGCAACCTGCTCATGCCTTGGCTGACCAGTCGTTCCAGCGCCATGAATCCGGTGGCGGTCTTCATCGGTGTGCTCGGCTGGGGCTGGCTCTGGGGGGTGTGGGGCTTGCTGCTTGGAATCCCCATCATGATGGTCGTCAAGGCGGTGTGCGACCGCGTCGACCACCTCAAGCCGGTTGGGGAACTGCTGGGAAGCTGACGGCCTGGGCCGGCCCCGCCGGCGGGGCGCCGCGCACCAGCAGCACCGCCTTGCGCGGCAGCCGCTCCAGTTCCACCCATTCGCCCCACGCCAGCTGCTGGTCGGACGCGACCAGAGTGCGCGGATGGGCGTCTCGCTCCCAATGGATCCGGATGTCGCGGCCCTGCAGCTGCAGGCGCATTTCGAACGTGCTCCAGTGTGCCGGCAGCCGCGGCGACAGCGACAGCGCCCCGGGCCGCACTGCCAGCCCGAGCAGCGTCTCCACGGCGGCGCGGTACAGCCAGGCGGACGATCCGGTGTACCAACTCCAGCCGCCCCGACCGACGTAGGGTGCTTCGCTGTAGATGTCCCCGGCAGTGACGTAAGGCTCGAGCTCGTAAGCCGCCGCGCGCTGCGGATGCCGGCTGCGGTGCGCCGGGCTGATCGCCTGGAAGCTGGCCCACGCCGCCTCGCAGTCGCCGGTCTGCGCCTGCGCCATCAGCGCCCACACCGCGGCATGCGAGTACTGGCCGCCGTTCTCGCGCACCCCGGGTGGATAGGCCTGGATGTAGCCTGGATTGTTTTTCGAATGCTGAAGCGGCGGGGTGAGCAGCCGCAGCAGACCGGCCTCGTTGTCGACGAGCTGCTGCTTGAGCGCCGCCATCGCCGGTTCAGTGTACTGGGCTGTCGAGGCGCCCGAGAGCACCGACCAGGCCTGGGCGATCAGGTCGATCCGGCATTCGGCATTGGCCTGCGAGCCGAGCGCATCGCCGTTGTCGAAGAAGGCGCGGCGGAACCAGTTGCCGTCCCAGCCGGCGCCGTGCAGCGCCGCGATCCAGCCCGCGCGCGCCTGCAGCCACCGGTGGGCCCGCTCACTGTCGCCGCGGGACTGGGCGAGCGGCGCGAAGCGTTCTACCACCGTGCAGAGAAACCAGGCCAGCCAGACCGATTCGCCTTTGCCCAGGTGGCCGACGCGGTTCATGCCGTCGTTCCAGTCGCCGGTCCCCATCAGCGGCAGTCCGTGGGCGCCGACCTTGAGGCTGCGGTCGATGGTGCGGGCGCAGTGCTCGTACACGCTGGCCGTGGTGGCCGAGACCTGCGGCGCGTAATACGCATCCTCGGCGCCGTCGGGAATCTGGGCGCCGTCCAGGAAGGGCACCTGCTCATCCAGCAGCTCGCTGTCGCCGCTGGTTTCGAGGTAATGGGCGCACGCAAAGGGCAGCCACAGCAGGTCGTCGGAGAAATGGGTGCGCACTCCTTCGCCGCCGGGTGAGTGCCACCAGTGCTGCACATCGCCCTCGGGGAACTGGCGGCCCGCGTTGATGACGATCTGCTCGCGCAGCCGCTGCGGCTCGGCCAGCGCCAGCGCCATCGCGTCCTGCAACTGGTCCCGAAAGCCCGAGGCGCCGCCGGCCTGGTAAAAGCCGGCCTTGGACCAGATCCGGCAGGCCAAGGTCTGGTACAGCAGCCAGTGGTTGACCAGGGCGTCGAACAGCGGATCGGGCGTGCGCACTTGCACCACCTGCTGCACTTGCGACCACCAGCGCTTCACCTGCGTCAGCGCCTCCAGCGGGTCGCGGCTACTCCAGCCAGTCGCCAGCTTCTCGGCGGCCGCTGGTGTGGTGGCGTGCCCAAGCACGAAGCTGAAGGCCAGGCTCTGTCCCGGCGCCAGCACCAGGTCGGCCGCCAGCGCTGCGCATGGATCCAGGCCGGCGCCGCTGCGCCCGCCCCAGCTGGCCGGCAGGCCCAGCCGGCCGGTGGTGTCGAAGAACTCGGACCGGTCGCAGGTCCATTGCGACTGGCGCGCAGTGCCGGTGAGCAGGAGGAACGCGGTGTGGTCGCCGAAGCCCGCGCGGTGCTCGCGTTGCTGGGCGAACAGCGCCGGCAGGTCGCCGGATTTCCAGGTTGCGATGCCGCGCCGTTCGCCGCGATTGGCGCCCAGCTGCCACTCGACCAGCGCCACGGCGCGCAGCCGCAGCCGGCTGCTGCCGACGTTCTCCAGCCGCACCCGCACCACCTTCGCGGCTTCCTCGCGGTCGGCGAAGAAGGTGGTTTCGACCTCGAGGTCGCCGCGCGAGCTGTCGAACACGCTGTAGCCCTGGCCGTGCCTGACGCGCAGCAGTCCGCCGGCGCGGGTGAGCGAAAAGACGTCGCCGCTGTCCAGGTCCTGCAGCAGCCAGTGTTCCGATGGCGGATCGGCGACCGGGTCGTTCGACCAAGCGGTGAGCTGGTGCAGCCGGCTGTTGACGGCCCAGGTGTAGCCGCTGCCGGTTTCCGACACCTGGAAGCCGAAGCCGGCGTTGGCGATCACGTTGACCCACGGTCGGGGCGGCGCCTGGCCTGGCGCCAGCTCGAAGCGGTACTCGCCGCTGGGAGCGTCGAACTCGCCGGCCGGTGCGGCCGGCAGGACCGGGTCCGCGCCCGGAGCCGGTTCGATTGCTGCCGGCACCGGAGCGAGGGCCGCACCCGGCGGGCTGGCCCACAGCTCGCGCAGCGCCGCCACCTGCACGTCGAGTGGCCGGCCGTCGGCCGTGAGGATCACGCGCGCCAACCCGGCCAGCGCCTCCCTTTCAGACGACGACACCTCCTGCTCGCGCAGCAGGAAGAAGCCGGCCGCGTCGCTGCGCGGGAAGCTGTTGCGCACCGCCTGCAGCAGCCGGTCGCGCAGCGCCAGGATGTCGCGTTGCAGCGGCATCAGGTAGGAGTTCGGTTCGCTGTTCACAACCACCACGTCAACCGCCAGCCCGCCAAAGCTCCACCAGGGCTGCGCGCGCAGCAGCGATTGCACCAGCGGGATGCCGTTGGCGGAGTGGATTCGAACCAGCACGATCGGTTTATCGCCCGACAGCCCAAAACGCCACAGCTGGCGCTGGTCGAGTGGGCCACGGTGCGAGGTGGCGGCGCGCGGCGCGCTGTACATCAGCGCCGTCGTCAGGTCCTGCAGTGCCAGCGTCTCTTCCGGGCCCAGGCCGACGTCGCGCAGCCGCACCTGGGCCAGCGTCGCCGCCATCCGTACCGCCCGCTCCACGTGCATCGGCTGCAGGTAGCTGTCGATGCGAGGCTCGAGCTCGCCTTCGTTGTGCGAAGCAGTGGTCGCGAACGTGAGCCGCGCCATCGCGCCTGGCGCCAGCCGCACCCGCACCCGCAGGCACGCTACGGGGTCGAGCCCGTTGACTGG
>JACMQP010000659.1 GCA_014376915.1 Ramlibacter sp. | reverse complement strand
GGGGCGCAGGCATCGTCGACCCTGATCCCCGCGATCCAGGCGCTGCTGGCCGAGGCGGGCCTGGGCCTGCGGCAACTGGACGCGATCGCATTCGGCCATGGACCGGGCTCGTTCACCGGGTTGCGGGCCGCCTGTTCGGTCGCGCAGGGGCTGGCCTTCGGCGCCGGGCTGCCGGTGCTGGGCGTCGATACCCTGATGGCGGTCGCCGAACAGGCGCGGCAGCAGCATGGCTGCACCCGGGTGTTGGCTGTGCTGGACGCCAGAATGGACCAGGTCTATGCCGGGGCCTACGAGTACGGCGGCGACCGCTGGCAGCGCCAGGGCGCGTTCAGCCTGGACCGGCCGGAAGCGCTGGCGCTGGCGCCGGGGTGGACGCTGGCCGGCAATGCTTTCGACGCCTACGGCGGCCGGTTGCCGGCGGGACCGCGGGTCGCGGCCCGGCCCGATGCGGCGGCGCTGGTGGCCCTGGCGCCGGCGCTGCTGGCCGCCGGCGACGCGGTGCCGGCCGATCAGGCCCTGCCCCTCTACATTCGCGATAAAGTGGCGCAAACCACTGATGAACGCGCGGCGCTGAAGCTTGCCGCCGCCCGCATCCCGTCCTCCTTATGAATGCTGTCTTCAAGCCCGTCGAAGCCGAGTTCGAGCCGCTCTCCGAAGGGCGCCTGGATGCCGTTGTCGCGCTCGAGCAGCAGGCCTACGTCCATCCGTGGAGCCACGGCAACTTTCTGGATTCGGTCCGTGCCGGCTACCAGGCGCAACTGCTGGTCGCCGGGTCGCAGCTGCTGGGGTACTTCGTCGCCATGAAGGGCGTGGACGAGGTCCACCTGCTCAACCTGACGGTGGCGCCTGGCTTCCAGGGCCAGGGCTGGGGCCGGGTGATGCTCGATGCGCTCGCCCAGTGGGCCCGCGGCCAGGATGCCCAGTGGCTGTGGCTGGAAGTGCGCGCCAGCAACGGCCGGGCCCAGGAGATCTACTCGCGACACGGGTACCGGCGGGTGGGCGAGCGGCGTGGCTACTACCCCGACGCCCACGGCAAGCGTGAAGACGCGGTCGTCATGAGCCTGAAACTATGAGCCTGCTGCTCGACGACCGCCGGCAGGCAATGCTGCGCGAGTTTGGAATTCCGGTGTTCCAGCCGTTGGCGCGTCCTGAACCGGACGTTGCGCGCGCGCGCGAGTCTGCCCGTGCGGTCCCGCAACCGGTGCAGAGGGCATCTTCGCCGGCCACCGCGCTCGCCCCGGCTGCCACCGGTATCGAGCTGATGGAGTGGGATGCGCTGGCACAGGCCGTGACGCAGTGCCGCGCCTGCCAGCTGTGCAACGGCCGGCGCAACACGGTGTTCGGCAGCGGCGACCGGCTGGCCGACTGGCTGATCGTCGGCGAGGCGCCGGGCGAGAACGAAGACCTGCAGGGTGAACCCTTTGTCGGTCAGGCCGGCCTGTTGCTGGACAACATGCTCAAGGCGCTGGGGCTGAACCGCCGCCAGCAGGTCTACATCGCCAACGTGCTTAAGTGCCGTCCGCCCGGCAACCGCAACCCGGAGTCGCAGGAAATCGCCCAGTGCGAGCCCTTCCTCAAACGCCAGGTCGAACTGCTGCAGCCGCGCATCATCCTGGCGATGGGGCGCTTCGCGGTGCAGGCGCTGCTGCAGTCGAACGAGCCGATCGGCAAGCTGCGCGGCCGGCTCCATCACTACAACGGTGTGCCGGTGGTGGTGACCTATCACCCGGCCTACCTGCTGCGCAACCTGCCGGACAAGGCCAAGGCCTGGGCCGACCTGTGCCTGGCGCTGGAAGTGATGCAGCAGCCGGCCGCGGCCTCAACCCGCTAGCGGCTGGTAAGCCTGGGCCGCCAGTTCGCGGCGCAGGTAGTCGATGCCGCAAAAGCGCGCATAGTCCGCGACCGTGCGCTCGCTGCCCAGTCCGAACACACCGCGCAACTCGCCTTGCACCAGTGCGGCGAGCCGCCGCCGCGATCGCTGCTCCATGCTCCACCAGCTCTCGCTGCGCTGCGCGTCGTGCTCCGGGTCCCAGTGCAGCGGACGGCGCGGCGCGCCGGACTCGGCGTTGTTGTACAGGTGGTAGACCGGCAGCAACGGCATGTGGAAGATGTCCCAGCCGTGGGTGAACAGGCGCAGCGCCAGCGCCTGTTCCTCGCCGTGGAAGTAGAAGCCCGGGTCGTAGGGAAATTCATCCACCAGCCGTCCGGGCGCGAACAGGCAGCCGGCACCAAGGTGGAAACCTGGCAGCGGCCCGGGCGATTCGACGGGGTGGGCCTCAAACGGCAGCACCGGATGGTCGGCTTCGAACAGCGCGCCCGGCTTGACCACATGCGCCAGCACCCCCTCGGTGCAGACCTTGCGCACCACCTGCTGCCCCTGCAGCACGAACGGGTTGGGATAGGCGGACAGCACCACGCCCTCGCGCCCCGGCAGCAGGGCGCTGGCCTGCGCGATCAGCCGCGCGTCCCAGCCGGGATCGAAGTCCATGTGCGAGTCGATCTGCAGGAACCAGTCCTCGCCGTCATAAAACGCCATCGCCAGCGCCCGGGCCCAGCACGGGCCGCGCGCGTCCACCGGCGCGATCCGCAGGTAGCTCAGGCGTGCCGGAGCCACCTGCTGCGCCGCCGGGCGCGGCACGCCCTCCGGGCTCTGGTCGACCACGCCGAAGTGCAGGCCGGCGGGGTCGCTCGCGGTCGCCAGCGCGCGCGCCAGGGTGAAGTGCAACAGCGGGTCGCAGTAGGAGGCAATGCTGACGAAGATGGTCATCAAACTGGTACTTTCTCACAACCGTGAGTGCTTCTGCCGAGAAAGCGCGCCGGCAACGGAAGGATTCCACGGCGTCCACCTCTTGCGAGAGGCAGGGTCGCCCCTAATCGGGAAAGCGGATGACAACGGGGCGAAAGAGTCCGAGAATTCAGCTGGCGGCGATCGGTCCTCAACGTGCCTGCAGGTGCCGCCGCAAGGTGAATTGCCATGTCCCATCAGCCTTCCCACTCCACGGTGATCCGCCGCGCGATCGCCGCTTCGCCGGCCGTCGCCGGTCACCGTCCGCTGTCGATCGCACTCGCGCTCGCGGCCTGCTTTGCTGCCGGCGCTCCCGCGCATGCGCAGCC
>JACMQP010000658.1 GCA_014376915.1 Ramlibacter sp. | reverse complement strand
CGGTCGCCTACACGTCGCGCCCGGCAGGCACCGTGAGCAAGCTGTCGACCTACCGCGACGGCTGGCGCATCCTCAAGACCATCGCGAAGCTATTCACCAGCGAGCGGCCGCTGGCCTTCTTCCTGCTGCTGGCGACGGCGCTGGCCCTGCTGTCCGTCGGCCTGGCGCTGCCCCTGGTCGTGACCTACCTGCAGACCGGGCTGGTGCCGCGCCTGCCCACGGCCGTTCTGGCCATGGGCATCATGCTGAGCGCGATGCTCTCGATGCTGTGCGGCGCGCTGCTGCACAACGTCACGCTGGGGCGCCAGGAGGCAAAACGGCTCGTGTATCTCTCCATCCCTGCTCCCGGCGCCGCAGCCGCGCCATGAAGCCGTCGCGACGCTTCCTCGCGTTCTGCGTCGTCGGCACCATCGGGCTGGTGGTCGACCTGGCGGTGCTCTATGCGTCGGCTCCGCTGCTTGGCTGGTACGGTGGGCGCGTGGTCTCCTTCATTGCCGCCGCGACCGCCACCTGGCATTTCAATCGCCGCTACACCTTCCGGGACGCCCCGCAGCACAGTGGCGCCGGCGTGCTGCGCCAGTACCTGCATTATTTGGCCTCCATGCTCGGCGGTGCGGCGATCAACTACGGAATTTACGTGCTGGTGCTGAACTTCATCCCCGTGCCCCATGCCGCCGCCCTCGGCGTGGCGCTGGGGTCGATAGGGGGCCTCGCCGTGAACTTCGCGACGGCGCGCTATCTCGTGTTCCGCCGGGCCGGCCCGGGACCGCGTTCGACCTGAACCGGGCCGGCGGACGGCTCACGGCTGCACCGGTTCGCGTTACTGCAGTTTCTGGTCCTCGCTCTTCGCCTGCGCCATGGCCTCCGGCTCGAGTTCTTCGGCCGAACGGTTCAGGTGGACGAACAGGCCCCACGCGGCGAGCAGGCCAGCGGTGGCCAGCAGCAGGCCGGCCGCATACCCCAGCTGCGCGAGGTCTTCATGGATCGCCTTGAAAGTCGCCACCAGGCCCTCGATCGCCAGCGCGACGACCACGACCACAAAAAACCGGGACAGGAAGCGGCGGACCCGGGTCGGCGCGCTGATGTCGGCGCTGCGGATAACCTCTTCCTCGGTGATGGTCTCGGCGATCTGCAAGGCAACCACGGCGGCCGCCAGCAGGCCGACCATTTCGATGATCGTCTGCGCGTCGGCCGCGTCCAGGTTGCCCGGAAAGGCCTGCCAGCCGGTGCGCGCGGCGATTGCGATCAGCATCAGCGCGGCGCATGCGAACAGCAGCGCGAGCAACGCATGCACGGCCCGGAACAGGGTCACAACCAGTTTCATCCCACCTCCCATGAATCGACGACAAGTCTCCAGCCCCAAGGCGCCGCAGTCTAGACCAGCAGGACCACCGCGCGCGCTTCGATGCTCAGGCCCTGGCCCACCGGCCCGAGCTTCTCGGCAGTCTTGGCTTTCACGTTCACCTGCCCGGCCTGCAGTTCCAGCGCCTGCGCGATCCGCGTGCG
>JACMQP010000145.1 GCA_014376915.1 Ramlibacter sp. | reverse complement strand
GGTCGATCGATTCGGCCGCGTTCTTCAGCAGGTTGACCAGCACCTGCTCGATCAGGATCGGATCGACCAGCAAGGTCGGCAGGCGGGCCGCGACGTAGTGCGACAGGCGGACGTTGCGCCGGCGCAGCTCGATGTCGGCCAGCTCCACCGCCTCGGTGACCATCAGCGTGACGTCGGACGCCGTGCGGTTCGGCTCGCTGCGCTTCACGAAGGAGCGGATTCGCTGGATGATCTGGCCGGCCCGCTGCGCCTGGCGCGCCGTCTTCTCGAGCGCCGCCAGCAGGTCGTCCTCATTAATTTGCTTGCCCTTGATGCGAGAGACCAGGCCGTTGCAGTAGTTGTTGATCGCCGTCAGCGGCTGGTTCAGCTCGTGCGCGACGCTGGAGGCCATCTCGCCCATGGTGATCAGGCGGCTGGCCGACTGGGCCCGCTCGGCCTGTGCCGCTGACTGTTCCTCGGCATGGCGGCGTGGCGTGATGTCGGTGGCGATCACCATCTGCGCCAGCCGGCCGTCGACCCAGTTCAGGTAGCGCGACCGCACTTCCAGCCACTTGCCGAGTTCCGGCACGAAGATTTCGGCGTTCTCCGACTGCGCGGCGGTCAGCGTACTGGTGGGCAGGCCGACGAAAGAATCGACGTCGTCCACTGACTCGTCGCTGCGCGGCTGGTCGGGTACGCCGGCCTGCGCCACCAGCTGCAGGTGGCCGCCCGTCTGCACGCCGAACCAGAGCCGGTACAGCTTGTTGGCGAACAGCAGCTCCTCACTGCCCAGTGGCGCCACCGAGACCGAGGCGTCAAGAGCTTCCAGCACGGTGGTGAAGCGCTCGTACGACGCCGACAACTGCTCGCGGATCCGGTTCGGCTCGGTGATGTCGGTCATCGATGTCATCCAGCCGCTCTGGTGGCCCTTTGCATCCACCAGCGGCGACACATAGAGCCGCGCATCGAACAGGCCGCCGTCCTTGCGCTTGACGCGCACCTGGAAGCCGCCAGTGGTGGTGCGGCCCTGCAGCTCGTCGTCCAGCCGGGCGGCAAGGTGGTCGCGGTCCGATTCGGGCCAGTACGGAAACGGCGGCGTGCGGCCCACCAACTCCGATTCGCTCCAGCCCGTCATCTGGCAGAACGCGGCGTTCACGTACGTGATCCGGCCCTGCATGTCGAGCGCCCGCATGCCGGTCAGCATCGAGTTTTCCATCGCGCGGCGGAAGTTGGTCTCGGCGATCAGCGCCTGCTGCGCCTGCATCCGGCGCCGGGTGTGGCGCCAGTTGCCGATCAGCATCCAGGCCGTCATCACCGACAGCGCCCCCACCAGCCAGAACAGGCCGCTGCCGATCACACCCAGTGAGGTGCGATAGGCCTGGGCGCGGATCACCAGGCCGTTGCCGACCGGCGAAACCGGAACCTCGTATTCGTTGGGTTGCGCTGCCCACGGCAGCAGGTTGGCCGGGTTGCGCGCCGGCACGGATGTGCCGGCCAGCACCCGGCCCTTGCCATCGAGCAGGGCCACCGCGTACTTTGCCGACACGTCGGCCGGCACGCCGTAGCGCAGCAGGCCATCGATCGAGTATTCGCCCAGGATCACGCCGCCGAACTTGCCCTGCATGGTGAGCGGCACGTGCAGTTGCAGCGGGCCGGTGCCGTCGCTGCCGGCGGTGGGCTGCGAATACACCGGCTGCTGCAGGTCGCGCGCCAGGCCGTACATGGTTTCGGTTTCACCCACGCGCAGCACCGCGCCCTCGGCGCGCAAGTTGGCGTTGGGCACGCTGGGCGCGGCGTAACTGGCCTTGATGCGGCGCCGCTCGTCGATCCAGCTCAGCGCCTGCAACTCGGGATACTGGATCACCATCGATTCGGCGCGGCCGGTGAATTCTTCCGCATCGACTTCCAGGTTGGAGACGTCGCGGGCGATCCGCATCAGCTGTTCCTGCCGCTCCAGCAAGCGCAGCCGCACGCGCTGCTGCGCATACTCGACGTCGCGCTTGACCGCCTCCTGCTCGCGGTCCATTTCCTCCAGCCGCAGGTAGACGAAAGCCGATGCAATTGCGGCCATGAACAGCACCACCGCGGCCAGCGGCGCGAGCATCGCGAACCGGTCTTGGTGCACCGGTGTCTGGCGGCGCCACCAGCGACGCCAGACACCCGGTGGCGTCGGGGCTTCGGGGCCGAATTCGCTGACAGTCGATGGCTCATGCATGAAGCGTGAGTGTAGGCGATGCGGTCAATCGTTCCGTGCCGAATTCATAATATGAAATCGCACGGCACCATTTGAAATCATAGAAATTCTGTGCGACACTTTCGTCGCGTACGGGAACGCCGTACTAAATTACGCCAGCCCCAGAACAAGGAGACATCATGTCAGCACAGCCCGAGAACATGTTCGGCGGCGCAGCCAGCGATCCCGACCAGCAGGAAACCCGGGAATGGGTCGATGCCCTGGCTGCTGTCATCGCCAGTGAAGGCCGGGAGCGCGGACATTTCCTGCTCGAGCAACTGCTCGAAGAAGCCCGTCAGCACGGCATCGACTCGCCGTTCTCCGCCAACACCGGCTACGTCAATACCATCGAGCCGCAAGACGAGGAGCGTTGCCCGGGCAACCTGGAGATCGAGGAGCGCCTGCGCGCTTATATGCGCTGGAACGCGATGGCGATGGTCGTGAAGGCCAATCGCCTGCACCCTGAGGACGGCGGCGACCTGGGCGGCCACATCAGCTCGTTCGCCTCGCTGGCAACCATGTTCGGTGCGGGCTTCAACCACTTCTGGCACGGCGAGACGGCCGACCACGGCGGCGACTGCCTCTACATCCAGGGCCATTCGTCGCCCGGCATCTACGCGCGGGCCTTCCTGGAAGGCCGCCTGACCGAAGAACAGCTGCTGAATTTCCGCCAGGAGGTCGGCGGCAAGGGCATCTCCAGCTATCCGCATCCGAAGTTGATGCCGGAGTTCTGGCAGTTCCCCACGGTGTCGATGGGCCTCGGCCCGCTCATGGCGATCTACCAGGCGCGCTTCCTCAAGTACCTGCATGCCCGCGGCATCGCCAACACCGAAAACCGCAAGGTCTGGGCTTTCCTCGGCGACGGCGAGATGGACGAGGTCGAAAGCCTCGGCGCAATCGGCGTGGCCACGCGCGAGAAGCTCGACAACCTGATTTTTGTTGTCAATTGCAACCTGCAGCGGCTCGACGGACCGGTGCGGGGCAACGGCAAGATCATCCAGGAACTCGAAGGCGAGTTCCGCGGTGCCGGCTGGAACGTGATCAAGCTGATCTGGGGCAGCTATTGGGACCCGCTGCTGGCCCGCGACAAGGAAGGCATCCTGCGCAAGATCATGATGGAGACGGTCGACGGCGACTACCAGGCCATGAAGGCCAACGACGGCGCATTCGTGCGCAAGAACTTCTTCGGCAAGCACCCCAAGGCGCTGGAGATGGTCGCGAAGATGAGCGACGAAGACATCTGGCGCCTGCAGCGCGGCGGCCACGACCCGCAGAAGGTGTACGCCGCTTATCACAAGGCCGTCCACACCAAGGGCCAGCCCACGGTGCTCCTGATCAAGACCGTGAAGGGCTTCGGCATGGGCAAGGCCGGCGAAGGCCGCAACATCGCGCACCAGGCCAAGAAGCTGACCGACGACGACGTCCGCACCTTCCGCGACCGTTTCAACATCCCGATCCCGGACGAGAAGCTGGCCGAAATCCCGTTCTACAAGCCCGAGGAGCACACGCCGGAGATGAAGTACCTGCACGAGAGGCGCGCAGCCCTCGGCGGCCACCTTCCCAAGCGGCGCGCCAGGGCCGACGAGAAGTTGAACGTGCCGCCGCTGGAAGCCTTCAAGGCGGTGCTGGATCCGACCGCGGAAGGGCGCGAGATCAGCACGACACAGGCATTCGTGCGCGTCCTCACCGCGCTGCTGCGCGACAAGGAGCTGGGACCGCGCGTGGTACCGATCCTGGTCGACGAGGCGCGCACCTTCGGAATGGAAGGCCTGTTCCGCCAGATCGGCATTTACAACCCCTCGGGCCAGCAGTACACCCCGCAGGACCGCGACCAGGTTTCGTATTACAAGGAAGACCAGTCCGGCCAGATCTTGCAGGAAGGGATCAACGAGGCCGGCGGAATGGCCAGCTGGATCGCCGCCGCCACGTCTTACTCGACCAGCAACCGGATCATGGTGCCGTTCTACGTCTACTACTCGATGTTCGGCTTCCAGCGCATCGGCGACCTGGCATGGGCCGCGGGCGACATGCAGGCGCGGGGCTTCCTGCTCGGTGGCACGTCCGGGCGCACGACGCTCAATGGCGAGGGCCTGCAGCACGAGGATGGCCACAGCCAAGTCCTGGCCAGCACCATCCCCAACTGCGTCAGCTACGACCCGACTTTTGCCCACGAAGTCGCGGTGATCATGCAGCACGGGCTCAAGCGCATGGTCGAGAAGCAGGAGAACGTCTTCTACTACCTCACTCTGCTGAACGAAAACTACCCGATGCCCGGCCTGCAGGCGGGCACCGAGCAGCAGATCATCAAGGGCATGTACCTGTTCAAGGAAGGCTCCCGGCTCACCCCGCGCGTGCAGCTGCTAGGTTCGGGAACGATCCTGCGCGAATCGATCGCCGCGCAGGAACTGCTCGAGAAGGATTGGGGCGTGGCGGCCAACGTCTGGAGCTGCCCCAGCTTCAACGAGCTGGCGCGCGACGGCCAGGATGCTGAGCGCTACAACCTGTTGCACCCGACCCAGGCGCCGCGTGTCTCGTTCGTCGCCCAGCAACTCGAAAAGCATGCCGGACCGGTCGTGGCCTCCACCGATTACATCAAAGCCTTCGCCGAGCAGATTCGCTCATACATCCCCAAGGGCCGGACCTACAAGGTGCTGGGCACCGATGGCTTCGGCCGCAGCGACTTCCGCAGCAAGCTGCGCGAGCACTTCGAGATCAACCGCCACTACATCGTCGTCGCCGCGCTCAAGGCGTTGAGCGAAGAGGGAACGGTGCCGGCGGCGCGGGTTGCCGAGGCGATCGGAAAGTACAACATCAAGGCGGACAAGATCAATCCGCTGTACGCTTGATCGCTGGAAAAAAATAAGAGCCGACCCGGAGCACAAGAACATGGCATTGATTGAAGTGAAAGTCCCCGACATCGGGGACTTCGACGAGGTTTCGGTCATCGAACTGCTCGTCAAGCCCGGCGACACGGTGAAGGCCGAACAGTCCCTGGTCACGGTGGAATCCGACAAGGCGTCGATGGAGATCCCCTCGTCGGCGGCAGGCGTCGTGAAAGAGGTGAAGATCAAGCTCGGCGACAAGGTCAGACAGGGGTCGGTGCTGTTGATGCTGGAAAGCGCCGCCGCTGCTGCCCCTGCTGCCGCGGTCCCCGTGTCGACGCCGGCCGCAGCCAGTGCGCCGACGGCGCCAGCCGCTCCTGCAGCTGCGCCGGCTGTGGCCGCGGGCTTGGTCGAAGTCCACGTGCCCGACATCGGCGACTTCAAGGACGTTGCGGTGATCGAGCTGCTGGTCAAGCCCGGCGATACGGTGAAGGCCGAACAGTCCCTGCTGACGGTGGAATCCGACAAGGCTTCGATGGAGATTCCCTCGTCGGCCGCCGGCGTCGTCAAGGAACTGAAGGTCAAGCTGGGTGACAAGGTCAACATCGGGGATCTGGTTGCGGTGCTCGAAGGCACTGCAACCGGAGCCCCTTCGGTGCAAGATGGCTCGCCCCCACCCCAACCCTCCGCTGCGGGGGGAGAGGGAGCAAGTCCTGCTCCTGTGTCCGCACCGGAGCGCACGATCCCGACCGCGGCACTGCCGCCGCACGATCCGGTCGCGCTTACCGGCGCGCTGCCGCACGCTTCGCCGTCGGTGCGCAAGTTCGCGCGCGAACTCGGCGTGCCGCTCCACGAAGTGACGGGGTCGGGCCCAAAGGCCCGGATCACCCAGGAGGACGTCCAGAACTTCACCCGCTCGGTGATGAAGGGCGAGGCGCAGACCCAGGCGGCCGCCGTCAAGGCGCCAGCCGGCGGCGGCGGCGCGGGCCTCGACCTGCTGCCCTGGCCCAAGGTGGACTTCACCAGGTTCGGCCCGGTGGAGCGCAGGGACCTGTCGCGGATCAAGAAGATCAGCG
Source organism: Ramlibacter sp. (assembly GCA_014376915.1). The sequence goes on along the minus strand of JACMQP010000145.1, from coordinate 1,907 downwards.
GCGCCAACCTGCACCGCAACTGGGTGATGATCCCGCACGTCACCAACAACGACGAAGCGGACATCACCGAGCTGGAGGCCTTCCGCGTGGCCACCAACAAGGAGAACGAGAAGTCCGGCATCAAGGTGACGATGCTGGCCTTCGTGATCCGGGCGGTGGTCTCGGCGCTGAAGAAATTCCCCGACTTCAACGCCAGCCTCGACGGCGACCAGCTGGTGTTCAAGCAGTACTACAACATCGGCTTCGCGGCCGACACGCCCAGCGGTTTGGTGGTCCCGGTGCTGCGCGAGGCCGACAAGAAGGGTGTGTTGCAGATCAGCCAGGAGATGGGCGACCTTGCCAAGAAAGCGCGCGACGGCAAGATGGCCCCGGCCGACATGACCGGTGGCTGCTTCTCGATCAGCTCGCTGGGCGGCATCGGCGGCACCCATTTCACGCCAATCATCAACGCGCCCGAGCTCGCCATCCTGGGCCTCTCCAAGAGCGCGATGAAGCCGGTCTGGGACGGCAAGCAGTTCGTCCCCCGGCTGATCCTGCCGCTGTCGCTGTCGTACGACCACCGCGTCATCGACGGTGCGGCCGCCGCGCGGTTCAACGCCTACCTGGGCGCCGTCCTGGCGGACTTCCGCCGGGTCCTGCTGTGACGACGGAGCTGCGCTGAATGACGACTGTTGTAGTAGTACGCAAGGCGGGCCAGATCGCGATTGCCGCCGACACCCTGGTGACCTTTGGCGACACGCGGCTGGCGCACCGGTTCGAGGACAACACCAAGATCTTCCAGGTGGAAACGGACACTGGGCCCAGCTTCATCGGAATGGCCGGCACCGTCGCCCATTTCCCGGTGCTGCGCAAGGCGATGGCATCGATGCCACGCGAGATCCTCAAGCTTTGCAGCAAGGACGAGGTGTTCGACACGTTCACCAAGCTCCATCCATACCTGAAGGACAACTTTTTCCTGCAGACCAAAGAGGAGGACAGCGACCCGTACGAGTCCAGCCAGTTCAGCGTGGTGATCGCCAACGCCACCGGCATCTACGGGCTGTACAGCTACCGCGAGGTGTTCGAATTCAAGGAGTTCTGGGGCATCGGTTCGGGCCGCAGCTTCGCCCTCGGCGCGATGCACGCAACTTACGGCAAGGCAAGGACCGCGAAGGAGGTGGCCGAGGCCGGCATTGCCGCCGGCTGCGAGTTCGACCGCAACTCCGCTGGCCCGGCCGACGTGTTCACGGTCAAGATGAAAGAAGCCAAATGAGCAGCCTGGTTGAAGTCAAGGTCCCGGACATCGGCGACTTCGATGAAGTCGCGGTGATCGAACTGCTGGTCCAACCGGGCGATACCATCAAGGCGGAGCAGTCGCTGGTCACGGTGGAGAGCGACAAGGCGTCGATGGAGATTCCCTCGACCCACGCAGGCGTGGTCAGGGAGCTGAAGGTCAAGATCGGTGACAAGGTGAAGGAAGGGTCCGTGCTGCTGGTGCTGGAAGCGGCGGCTGGTGCCGCTGACAGGCAGCCGGTCGATCAGCCGAAGGCAGCGGTTGCGGTTGCTGGTCCAGTGACTTCGCCGGCGGCAGCGGCCCCGGCCGCCGCTCCTGAGAGTTCCAGTCCCGGCGGCGCGGATCTCGAATGCGATCTGCTGGTGCTCGGCGCCGGGCCCGGCGGCTATTCGGCTGCCTTCCGCGCGGCCGACCTCGGCCTGAAAGTTGTGCTGGTCGAACGCTACGCGACGCTGGGCGGCGTCTGCCTGAACGTCGGCTGCATCCCGTCGAAGGCGCTGTTGCACGTCGCGGCCGTGATGGACGAGGTCAGCCACTTCGAGGCGCTTGGCGTGAGCTACGGCAAGCCGCAGCTGGACCTGCCCATGCTCAAGGCCCACAAGGACAGGGTGGTCGGCAAGCTGACCGGTGGCCT
>JACMQP010000657.1 GCA_014376915.1 Ramlibacter sp. | reverse complement strand
CTGCACCTCGCCGACCACCTTCGCGGTCACCCGCAGGCTCAGGTCATGCTGCACCTCGGCCACCGCCACCTTGACCGGGCCGTCGCCGAAGATCTGCAGCACCAGCGCGCCGTTGAACTTGATGTTGGCCTGCATCAGCGCGCCGGCCGCGGCCATCTCGCCAAGCAGTTCGCGCACCGGCAAGGGCCAGTCGTTGCCCTCCGTATTGGCCTTGCGGCGCGCCAGGATCTCGGTCCAGGCGTCGGTCAGGCGCACGATCGCGCCGCGCACCGGCAGCCCGTCGAACAGGAACTTGTGCAACTCGGACATCAGCCGATCTTCCGCAGGCCGAGACGGTAGCGCTCCGCGTTCTCGACATAGTGTTCGGCGATATGGCTCAGCATCTGCAAACCGGCATCGTCGAGCGTGCGAATGAACTTCGCCGGGCTGCCGAAGATCAGCGAGTTATCGGGAAACTCCTTGCCCTCGGTCACGACACTGCCGGCACCGACGATGCAGTTGCGGCCGATCTTCGCGCGGTTCAGCACCACCGCCTGGATGCCGATCAGGCTGCCGTCGCCGATGGTGCACCCATGCAGCATCACCTGGTGGCCGACGCTGACGTTGTCGCCCAGCGTCAGCGGCACGCCGGCGTCCGAATGCAGCACCGAGCCGTCCTGGATGTTGCTGTTACGGCCGACCCGGATCGTTTCGTTGTCGCCGCGGATCACCACGCCGAACCAGACGCTGGCGTTGGCGCCGAGATCCACGTTGCCGATCACCTCGGCGCTGTCGGCGACCCAGGCCCCTTCCCCCAGTTGCGGTGCCTTGCCGTCGAGTTCGTAGATGGCCATGAAAATCGTCCTTGAATGTCGCAAACTAGAATTGTAGGGATGGAGTTGCGCCAGCGGGCTCTGCAGGCACTCTGCACCCCCGATCCCGAGGAAAAAGCCGCCGCCGCCCTGGCGCTGGCGCAGGTGGCCGCGTCGCTGGCGAACGCACCTGTGGCGCCCTTGCCGACGGCCGCCGTGCCCGGCCGGCCGGCCCGCCCCGAACTGATCCACCCGTCGAAAGTCCCGCGCCGCTCGCCGTTCCAGCCCGAGGGCCTTGCGGCGCTGCTGCACGCCATCGCCCACATCGAGTTCAACGCCATCAACCTGGCGCTCGATGCGGCATGGCGCTTCGACGGCATGCCGCGCGAGTTCCATCTCGACTGGCTGCAGGTGGCGGGCGAAGAGGCGTATCACTTCAGCCTGCTGCGCGAACACCTCGAATCGCTGGGCGTGCGGTACGGCGACCTGCCCGCCCACGACAACCTGTGGGCAATGTGCGAGAAGACCCGCAGCGACGTTGTCGCGCGGATGGCCCTTGTGCCGCGAACGCTCGAGGCCCGGGGCCTCGACGCGACGCCGCAGATCCAGCAGAAGCTGCGCCAGGTGAAGACGTCGGCGGCCCAGCGCGCGATCGACATTCTGGACATCATCCTGCGCGACGAGATCGGCCACGTCGCGATCGGCAACCATTGGTACCGCTGGCTGTGCCAGCGCGATGGGCTCGATCCGGTTGCCCACTACCGAACCTTGGCCCAGCGGTACGACGCACCGAGGATTCACCCGCCGTTCAATGAACAAGCGCGAAAGCTGGCAGGCTTCAGCGACGAGGAACTGGCCGCGCTGTTGACAACCTGAAAGTGGCGATCGCGCGCGGCCCCAGAGCACGCTATCGCCGTCATCGAGAAGACCTAATGGCGCGAAGGCGTTCCTTCCCACAAAATCGCCTGTCCCCCAGTTTTCATCCCATT
>JACMQP010000656.1 GCA_014376915.1 Ramlibacter sp. | reverse complement strand
TCGCGGCTCGATGGCGCCGACCAGCACGGTGCGGCGAAGGCGGCCAAGAATGCGCTGAAAGGCGTCGCGCTCAATCCGATGCCATGGGCGATCGTGCTGGGCGGCGTCGCGTCAGCACTGCAGATGCAGCCGATCCAGCCGGTGATGCAGACGATCAACCTGCTGGCAGATGCGGCGTCGCCAGTGGCGCTGTTCACCATCGGCGCGGTGCTGGCGCGCTCGCAATTCATGGCGGTGCAGCGCGAGCAGACGCCGATGCCGATGCGCGACTACGTGCCGGTGGCGGTGATCAAGCTGGTCGTTCATCCGCTGCTGGTGCTGATGGTCGGCGCCGCCGCGATCTCGCTACGGCTGCCGCTGGACAAGTTCGCGCTCACGGTCATGGTGCTGGTTGCGGCGCTGCCCAGCGCCAGCAATGTATCGCTGCTGGCGGAACGGTTCGGCGCCGACACCGGCCGCATTGCCCGCATCATCCTGCTGACGACGGCGGCTGCCTTCCTGACCTTCTCCGGCGCCGTGGCGCTGGTGCGCTAGCTGGAGCGGGCAGCCTCGTCGTCGGCCAGCGGACAGGCGGGTCGCGCGCCGCCGTGCGCCGTCCTGCGCGGTTGCAAGGCTCAGCCGTTACCCGGACCGCTTGATCCGGCAAAATCAGTGCGTGCCGCGCATCCCGGACCAACTGGAGACCCTGTGATCGATTTCTTCCTGCAATGGGCCTTCACGGCGCTCTCGCTCTGGCTGGCCAGCCTGGTCTTCAAGGGCCTCAAGTTCGACAACGGCGGTTCGCTGGTCATCGCGGCGCTGCTGCTGGGACTGGCGAACGCGGTCGTCAAGCCGCTGCTGATCCTGCTGACGCTGCCGCTCACGCTGCTGACGTTCGGCCTGTTCATCCTGGTGATCAACGCGCTGATGATGTTGCTGGTGGCGTCCATCATCAAGGGCTTCCGGCTGTCGGGGTTCTGGACCGCGTTTTTCGCCGGGCTGTTCATCTCGGTGCTCAGCATCGTGTTCGGCGCCCTGGTCAGCGGCAGCCCGGAAACCACGCTGGAGATGCCGCGCGGCAGCACCTGGCTTTGATGGGGTGGGTTACCAGCTGTCGATCGGGCCCGAACGCGGACCTGGCGCCGGGTTCGCCGACGCCAGCCCGCGCGCCAGCCAGTGCCGGGTCTGCGCCGGGTCGATGACGGCATCGATCTCGAGCGTCTGCGCCATGTTGATGGCCTGGCCGCTGGCGTATTGCTGGTCGACCAACCCCTGGTAGCGCGCTTCTCGTTCCGGCCCCTGCGCCAGCGCCTCCAGTTCCTTGCGGTAGCCGAGCTTGACTGCGCCCTCCAGCCCCATGGCGCCGAATTCACCGCTGGGCCAGGCGACGGTGAACAGCGGCGAATGGAAGCCGCCCGCGGTCATCGCCATCGCGCCCAGGCCATAGCCTTTGCGCAGCACGACGCTGAAGTATGGAACGCGCAAATGCGCCGCCGCGAGGAACATCCGGCTTACGTGCCGCACCTGGGCCCGCGCCTCGATGTCCGGCCCGACCATGAAGCCGGGCGTGTCGACCAGGCTCACCAGCGGCAGCCCGTGGGCGCTGCACAACTGCATGAAGCGCGCGGCCTTGTCGGCGGCGTCGGCGTCGATGGCCCCGCCCAGGTGCAGCGGGTTGTTGGCCAGCAGTCCGACCGGCCGGCCTTCGATCCGGCCCAGCGCGGTGTGGACGCCCTGGCCGAAACCGGTGCGCAGTTCCAGCAATGAATCGATGTCGACGATGCCGCGCAGCGCGGCGCGGCTGTCGTACACCCGCAGCCGGTTCTCTGGCACCACGTCGCGCAGCGCCAGCGGATCCGGTGCGTCGAAGGCCCGCACGCGGCCCTGGAAGAACGACAGGTAATGCCGGGCCGCGACGACCGCGGCCGCTTCGTCATCCACCAGGATGTCGATGACGCCATTGCCGTGCTGCACGCCCGACGGGCCCACCTGCTCGGGCTTGAACACGCCCAGGCCCCCACCTTCGATCATGGCCGGGCCGCCCATGCCGATGTTGCTGCCGTGGGTAGCGATGATCACGTCGCTGCAACCGAGCAGCGCCGCGTTGCCGGCGAAGCAGCGGCCGGCGACGATGCCGACCACCGGCACCTTGCCGTTCAGCCGGGCGTAGCTGGCGAAGGTGCTGACATGCAGTCCCGCGACGATCGGCATGTCGGTGTCGCCAGGCCGGCCGCCGCCGCCTTCGGCGAACAGGACGACGGGCAGCTGCTGTGCCAGCGCGATTCCCAGCATGCGATCGGCCTTCTGGTGGTTGCGCATGCCCTGCGTGCCGGCCAGGACCGTGGCGTCGTAGGCCATCAGAACCGTTCGGGCCGCATCGCCGAACAGGGCGGCGTTGACGGTTCCAATGCCTGTCACCATGCCGTCGGCCGGAGTGTTGGGCACCAGGTCGGCCTCGGTGCGGCGGTTGCGCTGGGCTGCGACGGCGAGTGCGCCGTATTCGATGAAGGAATCATCGTCGCACAGCTGCGCGATGTTCTCGCGCGCGCTGCGCAGGCCCAGGGCGTGGCGCTTTGCCATCGCTTCGGGCCGGGCGGCGTCGAGCGTGGCCGCGTGGCGATCGAGCACCCGTTGCAGGTCGGGACGGACGCTGCCCGCAGTCGCGCCCGCTTCGTGCGACGCTGCACCCGCTGCCGCTGGGACAGCGGCCGGTTCCGGTGCCGCTATTGCGTCGGCCAGCCAGAGCAGGGCGCCTTGGTCGACGGTCTCGCCCGCGGCGAACAGCAGTTCACGCACCACGCTGTGGGCGGGCGCACGCAACTCGTGCTCCATCTTCATCGCCTCGACGATCAGCACGATCTCGCCCGTGCGAACGACATCGCCGGGACGCACCTGCCATTCGACGATCTGGGCCTGCAGCGGAGCGCGGAGTTCGGTCATGAGCCGCATTGTGATCAAAGCGGCCCGGGGCCGCAGTCAACTCCGCGGTTTGGCGCCGCTCAGGATCGTGGGCAGTTCGTCGAAATAGCGGGTGAAGGTGCTCGGGTGCAGCAGGTCAGCCCGGATTTCGCGGGCGGCCCGCCCGGGGTCCTGGGCCTGGAACGCCTTGACGATGTTGCCGTGGTGCGAGCGCCCGACCCGGTCGAACTGGGCCGCGGCATTGCGCGCCTCGGTCAGGTTGAACGCCACCACCGGCGCCATCCTCAGCCAGAGCGCTTCGATCAGCGACAACAGCGGCTCATTGGCGGCGGCGCGGTAGATGGTGAAGTGGAATTCCATGTTGAGCGCGACGTACTGCTTCAACTCGTGGTTGTCCAGCGCCTTGCCCATCGCCTCGTCGAACGCCACGAGCTGGTCGATGTGCCGCTTGGCCAGGTGCTCCACGGCTTGCGCCGCGGCCCGCCCTTCCAGTTCCACCCGCAGGTCCAGGATCTGCTTGACCACCGGCCTGGACAGGATCGGAATCCGCGCGGAGCGGTTCGGGAGCGCCTCGAACGCTCCTTCGGCCGTGAGCCGCTTCAGTGCCTCGCGCACCGGCATCTCGCTGGTGCCCAGCATGTCCGACAGCTTGGCCAGCGTGACGGGGGTGCCCGGATAGAAGGTGCCGCCCAAGATGGCTGTCTTCAACGCGCGGTAGGCGCGGTTCTGGGTCGTGTCGGCTTCCTGCTCCGGCTTGAGCGGCGCCAGTTGGAAACTGGCGAAATCGCGCTTCCTGCGCCGCGCTGGCGCCTCTGGGGTCTCTTGGTTCATGGTGGACTGCAGCTTTATTTGATCGTAAGGGAAATCCATGATCAATTTATGCCTGCATTC
>JACMQP010000655.1 GCA_014376915.1 Ramlibacter sp. | reverse complement strand
GTCGCCGTCGCGCACCAGCGCCAGCGGTCCGCCAACATGCGACTCGGGCGTGACGTGCAGCACGCAAGCGCCGTAGCTGGTGCCGCTCATGCGCGCGTCCGAGATCCGCACCATGTCGCGCACGCCCGCCATGAGCAGCTTCTGCGGGATCGGCAGCTGGCCCCATTCGGGCATGCCGGGCGCGCCCTGCGGCCCCGCGCTCTGCAGCACGATCACGCTGTCTTTCGTCACGTCGAGGTCCGGCGCGTCGATCCGCGCTGCCATGTCGTTGTAGTCCTTGAAGACCACCGCCGGCCCCGTGTGCCTGCGAAGCTGCGGCTCCATCGCGGCGGGCTTGATCACGGCGCCGCGCGGGGCCAGGTTGCCGGTCAGCACCGCCAGGCCGTCGCGCTCCACCAGCGGCTGGTCGCGCGGCCGGATCACGTCGGCGTCGAACACCTTGGCGCCCTCGACGTTCTCGCCCAGGCTGCGGCCCGACACGGTCTGCTGGGTGAAATCCATCAGGTCAGCCAACTGCGTCAGGAAGGCGCGCAGGCCGCCGGCGTAGTAGAAATCCTCCATCAGGTACTTGCCGCTGGGCCGCAGGTTGGCGATGACTGGCGTCTGGCGCGCGAGCGTGTCGAAGCGGGCCAGGTCGAGAGGAATGCCGGCCCGACGTGCCATGGCAATCAAATGGACGATCGCGTTGGTCGAACCGCCCAGCGCCAGCACCGCCGTCACCGCGTTGTCGAACGAGCCCGCGGTGAGGATGTCGGAAGGCTTCAAATCCTCCCACACCATGTCGACGATGCGCTTGCCAGTCAGCGTCGCCATCTGCGCGTGGCGCGAATCCGGCGCCGGAATCGACGACGCGCCCGGCAGCGTGAACCCCAGCACCTCGGTCGCGCTGGTCATCGTGCTGGCCGTGCCCATGGTCATGCAGTGGCCGGGGGAGCGGGCGATGCCGTCTTCGACCTCCTGCCAGTCGTCTTGCGTGATGTTGCCGGCGCGCAGTTCGGCCCAGTATTTCCAGGTGTCCGATCCGGAACCCAGGAAGCCACCCTTGTAATCGCCGCGCAGCATCGGCCCGGCCGGCATGAAGATGGTTGGCAGGTCCATCGAGATCGCGCCCATGACGAGGGCCGGGGTGGTCTTGTCGCAGCCGCCCATCAGCACGCAGCCGTCGGCCGGGTACGAGCGCAACAGCTCCTCGCACTCCATCGCCAGCAGGTTGCGATACAGCATGGTGGTCGGCTTCTGGAACGGCTCGGAGAGCGAGATCGCCGGCATCTCCACCGGGAAGCCGCCCGCCTGCCAGATGCCGCGTTTGACCTCTTCCACCCGCTGCTTGAAATGCGAGTGGCAGGGATTGATGTCGCTCCAGGTGTTGATGATGGCGATCACCGGTTTGCCGGCGTAGTCGCTGCGGTGGTAGCCCATCTGCGCCGTGCGCGAGCGATGGCCGAAGGAGCGCATGTCCTTCGCGCCGTACCAGCGCCACGACCGCAGGTCCTCGGGCTTCTTGCGGCGTTCTTCGGGCGGGAGTTTGGGGTGGTGGGGCATGGGGCGTCAGTATGCTTCAGCGAGTCCGCGGCACTCTGGTGCGGTGCCGGGCGGCCGGCACCGCGCGCGCCTCAACCGGCAACCGCGAGCTCAACCCGCTCCCCCTGTGCGTAGACCCCCGTCAGTTGCAGCTCCCGGTCCAGCACCACCACGTCCCCCCACGCACCGGGCACCAGGCGGCCCCGGTCCGCCAGCCCGAGGTGATCGGCCGCGTGGGTGGAGACGCGGCGCGATGCGTCGGCCAGGCCCAGGCCCAGCACATTCACCAGGTTGCGCAGCGCCTGGTCCATCGTCAGCGTCGATCCCGCCAGCGTGCCGTCCGCCAGCCGCACCCCGCCCAGGCAATTGGTGACGGTCTGCCGCCCGAGCTGGTAGTCGCCATCCGGCATGCCGGTCGCGGACGTCGAATCGGTCACGCAGTACAGGCAGGGAATGGCACGCAACGCGACGCGGATCGCGCCCGGATGCACGTGCAGCAAGTCCGGGATGATCTCGGCGTACTGCGCGTTGGCCAGCGCCGCACCGACCATGCCCGGCTCGCGGTGGTGCAGGCCGCTCATGGCGTTGAACAGATGGGTGAAGCCGGCCGCGCCGCATGCGAGCGCCTGGATGCCGTCGTCGTAGCTGCCGGCCGTGTGCCCGATCTGAACGCGGTAGCCGGCTGCGACCAGCGCGCCGATCGCTTCCATGTTGCCGGCGATCTCGGGCGCCAGCGTGACCAGACGGATCGGCGCCAGGGCGTGCAGGCGGGCCAGTTCGTCCAGCGCCACCGGACGAGCGAAATCTGGCTGGGCGCCGAGCCGGCCCGGGTTGATGTAGGGCCCTTCCAGGTGCACACCGAGGATGCGCGCGGTTCCGCGCGGCTGACCGGCGCACACCGAGCGCACACCTTCGAAAGCTGCCTCCAGGTCGGCCAGCGGCGCGGTCATGGTGGTGGCCAGCAAGGCCGTCGTCCCATGGGCTGCATGCCGCTGCGCAATCGTGGCCGCCGCGTCGCCACCGTCCATGACGTCGCGGCCGCCCCCGCCATGCACGTGCAGGTCGATGAAGCCGGGCAGGATCAGGGGTTCCGTCGACCCGCGCACCTCGTCCTCAGGCACCGGCGTTCCCATGAGGCCGCCGATCCGTCCGCGGCTGTCGAACGCGAGCGTCCCTTCGACGAAGCCGGCGGGCGTCAGGATGTGGCCGTGAAGGCGGGTCATGCGGAATGCAACTGCTCTCGGTCAACCACGCTCGCGTCGGTGCGACGGGGCGGTCCTGCCTCAGGCGTGGTCCACATCTTCACCCCGGCTGTGTGCCCTTGCGGTCACCCCCGACAGCCGCTCGCACAAGGCCTCCGTCACCTGAGCGGTCGTCGCCCGGCCGCCGAGATCTCGGGTGTGCAGCGTCTGGTCCGCGGTGATCGATTCGATCGCCTGCATCATCTGTTTCGCCGCGGCGTCTTCGCCCAGGTGCTCCAGCATCATCACCAGCGACCAGAAGGTGCCGACCGGGTTGGCCAGGCCCTTGCCCATGATGTCGAAGGCCGAGCCGTGGATCGGCTCGAACATCGACGGATAGCGGCGCTCCGGATCGATGTTGCCGGTGGGCGCGATGCCCAGGCTGCCCGCCAGCGCGGCGGCCAGGTCGCTGAGGATGTCGGCATGCAGGTTGGTTGCCACCAGCGTGTCCAGCGTCGCCGGCCGGTTCACCATCCGCGCGGTGCAGGCGTCGACCAGTTCCTTGTCCCACTTGACGTCGGGAAATTCCTTGCTGATCTGCAGCGCGATTTCGTCCCACATCACCATCGCGTGCCGTTGCGCATTGGACTTGGTCACCACCGTCAGCAGCTTGCGCGGCCGCGACCGGGCCAGCTTGAAGGCGAAACGCATGATGCGCTCGACGCCGGCCCGGGTCATCATCGACACGTCGGTCGCAGCCTCGATCGGATGACCCTGG
>JACMQP010000654.1 GCA_014376915.1 Ramlibacter sp. | reverse complement strand
GGCCTCGCGCATCAGCCGGGCGCCGCTGTCGGTCAGGTGCAGGCCGGTGGCGCGGCCGTCGGTCGGATGCGGCTGGCGCAGGATCAGGTTGCGCCCGGCCAGCGCGTTGATCATGCCCACCAGGTTGGGCGGCAGGATGCCCAGCGTGCCGCAGAGCTGGCGCGACGTGATGCCCGGGTTGTGCGCGATCAGCGACAGCACCGAAAAGTCCACCGGCCGCAGGTCGTACACCGCCATCCGCTCGAGGAACACGCCGATCACCGCCAGCGCGGCGCGGCGGGCGTTGTAGCCGATCAGCCCGTCGAGGTAGCTGGTGTCGACGTCCTCGACTGCGGCAACTGCTGGCTTTTTGCTGGAAGTGGCGTTGGGCATGGTCAGGTGATGGCTTGCGCTTGCGCCAGCCGGGACTGGATCCCGTCGATCAGGACTCCGGCGGCAAGCGGACCTTCTAAACGATCGAACCCCAGCGGGTGAATTCGGCGTGGATGCCCTGCAGTTTCGCGAGGAAGCGCTGCGGCGACGAGCCGGCCGCCGGCGTGTCGTCGCTCGCGATGGCTGTTCATGCAGTGGCTCCTGTCGGCTGGAGCGTGAACGGCAGCGTGCCGCCGTGCAGCGCGTTGACCAGCGCGTCGCGGTGCCTGAGCACGGCGCGCTGGTTGATGGAGCCCTTGTCGGTGACCTCGCCCTTGTCGATCGAAGGCGACTCGTGCATCAGGTGCAGCAGCGCCACGCGGCTGGCGCTGCCGCCGCCATGGGTCGCGAGCGCGTCGAGCACCTGCCGGAAACGGGCCTGCACCAGCGCGCTTTCCAGCACGGCCTTCAGCGGCGTGTCGGCGGGCAGGCCGGCCAGCTGCCTGACTGCCGGCGTCGGGAAGATGAGCGCGCCGACTTCATGCAGGTTCAGGCCGGTGATCACCGCGTCCTGAATGTATGGCGCGCCGGCGGCAATGATCTTCGCGCGCATCGGGCCGACGCTGACGAACGTGCCGGTGGCGAGCTTGAAGTCCTCGGCGATCCGGCCGTCGAACTTCAGGCCCTGGTGCATGTCGCCTTCGTCGATCCACTGCACGGCGTCCCCGGTGCAGAAATAACCTTCGTCGTCGAAGCATTCCCGGGTCGCATCGGGGCTGCGCCAGTAGCCGGGCGTGACGTTCGGGCCCTTGTAGCGAACCTCGACCTTGCCGTCCACGGGAACCAGCTTGAGTTCCATGCCGGGCGTCGGCACGCCCAGGTAACCGGCCTTCACATGCGGGTTGGTGACGAAGATGGCGAACGGCGACGACTCGGTCATCCCAAGGCCCGTGCCCATCACGATGCGCTCGCCGATCTCGCGTTCCTGCTGCGCGTGCAGCGTGTCCCAGATCGGCTGGGCCAGCGCGGCGCCGGCGTAGAAGAACATCCGCACCCGCGACAGCAGCGTCTTGCGCAGCAGGTCGTCGGTCTTCATCGCGTTGGCGATCTGCTCGAAGCCGGTCGGCACGTTGAAGTAGACGGTCGGCGCGATCTCGCGCAGGTTGCGCAGCGTCTCGTGCATCAGCGCCGGCGTCGGCTTGCCGTCGTCGATGTAGAGCGTGCCGCCGTTGTAGATGGTGAGGCCGACGTTGTGGTTGCCGCCGAAGGTGTGGTTCCAGGGCAGCCAGTCCACCAGCACCGGCCCGCCTTCGTCATTGTTCTCGCCCAGCACCGGCATCGACTGGCGCATCTGCTGCTGGTTGGCGCACCACATGCCGTGGGTATTGATCACCGCCTTGGGCAGCTTGGTGGAGCCCGAGGTGAACAGGAACTTGGTGATGGTTTCCGGGCCGGTGGCCTGCATCGCCGCTTCGACGGC
>JACMQP010000653.1 GCA_014376915.1 Ramlibacter sp. | reverse complement strand
TACTCCTTGGGATGTTCGGGCTTGCCGGGGGCGGGCACGGGTACCCGGCCTTTTTCGGGATCACCGGGCGTCGCCGGGATCGGTTCGGGGGTGCTCGTGTCGGGCGGGGGCGGAGACGGCACCGGCGCGTTGGCCTCGCCGTTCATTCGGGTTGGACGTCCGCGGAACCGGTGGTCGGATGGGATGTCATCGTCTTCGGCGAATTCAGGCGCTTCCTTCTCGAGGCCGCTAGGTGCGGCAATCACGCCAGGCTGGATCGGGCTCATGGGCGACTCTTTCAGATCTCGGGCGGCCTGGCGCCGGGGTCTTCCGGCTCCGCGGGCGGCAGCATGGGACTGAACTCCGGCTCGATCGGCAACCGCGTCGGATTGGCCGGCGCGGCGGGCTCGCCCGCAGGCGGCGGCGGCGCTGGGTCGAAAGGGTGGGTGGGCATGGGAGGTCCTTGGGTCAGAAATCGCGCGCAACCGATTGTGCGCGCATCCCCTGCCCGCACCCTCGGCGCGCAGGCCGATCCGGTGTCGGTGCGCGCCCACAAAGGTCAGGTGCCGCCACCGCGTCGCCACCACAACCCGCGCGGTGACCCGCTGGACTGCAGCATCGAGGAAGCCGGTGACACGCCAGTCCCGATCGACGCGGCCGCCGGACGGCAGAGCTGAATCCGGTTCATTCCGCCAATTCATCACGGACACCGGGACGCGGGCGTGCCATGCTGACAGCGTGCGAACCTGGAAACCCACCATTCAAAGTCTTTTCGGCCTGCTGGGCGGAGCGCAGCGTTCGCCCCAGCAGCTCGATGACGCGATCGGGGACATCCAGGAAGCCATGTTGGAAGCGCTGGGCCACAGCGGCGCGAAGAGCTTTCCCGCCGTCGCGCGCCGCATCCAGCACGCATCGGACGTGCAGTCGCTCTGGCATCTGCGCGGCGACCTGATGGGTGCACTCGCCGCGCTGAACGGCGAGCTGAGCGCGCGCGACACCATCGAGGCGATCTCGGACCGGTTTGAAGGCCTGTTGCCCAAGGGCCTGTCGACCCGGCCCAGCCCGCTCGGGAAGTAACGCGGCAGACCCGGGCTAGTCGCCCATGTGATGCCAGTCGGTTTCGGCGAGGCTCTGCATGAATGCGAAGACCTGCGGCAGGGAACCATGGGCCGCCGCCCATTCGATGTGTTCACGAAAGCACATCCGCTTGGGGATCGACGGCGTGTCGTTCCAGGCCGCATCGACCAGCGGCGGCGACGGCTCCCAGCGCCCGTCCCCTTGCTTCTTGTCCGGCAGCATCCCGTACAACTGCTGCCAGTGGGCCGGCTTCGGGCAGACGCGGTTGTTGCGGCGCGCTTCCACCATCACTTCGACCACCGTCAGCTCCCGGCGCACCGGCACGGCCGGCAGCGCCTGCAGGGCCTGCAGCGGAGCGGGAACCGTGGGCGCATAGCTGCGCTCGTCGCGCATTCCCCGCGTGGCCGGCGCAGTGTCCGCGAACTTGCGGTTCTCGGCGGCCGCCAGGTCCGACCACTCGGCCCAGGTCGTGTCGGTGTTCATTTCCACCGCATCGGAGCTGGGAATCGGGTCGCCCTGAAGATAGGGCGACAGGGTGTCGGGCGCCTCGTCCCGGTCTGCGGCTGGCGCGGGCGCCTCTGGCGGCTTCGTTGGCTCGGGGCGCTTGTAACTGGCCCAAGGTTTCTTTGGAGGACTGCCCATCTGCGACGCTTTCCTTGACGTTTGCTGGCCCCAAGCATCTCACCATTTCCGGCTTGCAACGGAAAAGGGTTTTGCACCGTTTTCACAGCCGCAAACCCTCGTGTTCTGGCGCAGTGATCACTGGCTCCGTTTGTCTGCACAGCATTCCTCGACTTTTAAGTGGAAGACTGTGTGCGGATGGCGCTACCAAGGCACGCGCCGCCAGTTGCATCACGCCATTAGTTCCCGCTGTTGCACCTGGACTTCAATCGTGGCGTGGACGACCTCCTCGTGGATGGAAATCCATTGGCGCACTTTGCTCGGCGTCAATTGCGCGTCATGCGTGACGACACTGACTGCACACGAATAGGTGGCCTTCCCGACGCGCCAGACGTGCAGGTCGCTGATTCGCGTGTCGCTCGCGCGGCCGCCTTCTTCGATCGCTTCTCGAATTTCGTCGACAACCGGATGGTCCATCTCGCGGTCGAGAAGGACTTTGGATGTGTCTGCGATCAGGCCCTTTGCCCATAGCGCGACGACGACCGCTCCGACCAGGCCCACCACCGGGTCCAGCCACGCCCACCCATAAATCCAACCACCCAGCAGCGCCAGGATGGCGAACACGGAAGTGGCCGCGTCCGCCATCACGTGCACATAGGCCGACCTGAGGTTCAAATCGTGCTGCTGACTCCCTTGCCCCTGAGCCTGATGGTCATGGTGGTCATGGTGGTGCCCGTCTCCATGGCCGTGATGATGGGCAGCGCCAAGGATGAAGGCAGACACGATGTTCACTGCCAGTCCGACCGTCGCGATGATGATGGCTTCCTGGTAATGAATCGGCTGCGGCGTCAAGAGCCGCTCGATGGAGCCG
>JACMQP010000144.1 GCA_014376915.1 Ramlibacter sp. | reverse complement strand
GTCGTGCCATCGACGGTGTAGGCGCTGCGCGGCTGCAGGAAGGCCCACTGGCGATGGGCCCAGAACAGCGCGTCGACCGGCTTGTCGATCGGCACCAGCCGCCCATCCGATCGCAGGAACAGCTCGGTCCGGTAAAAGTCCAGCGCGCGGCCGATAAAACGGCGCTCGAAGCCGGGCGTCGAGTCCACGTGGGCGAAGGTGTAGACGTCCTTGACGTCGGCCTCGAGCACCGTCGTAGCCGACGCCAGCGGCGTGCCGCGCTTCCACTCCTTCACCAGCCGGGGGTAGCCGGATTCGGTCTTGCTGCCCGGGCCGAAATCGGTTCCCACGAACAGCGTGTCGCGGTCGATCCATTCGACCTGGCTCTTGGCTTCCGGCAGGGCGAAGCCGCCGGCGACGAACGTGCGGGAGGGCAGGTCGAACTCGCGGTAGACCGCCGCGTCCGCGCCGCCGCGCGACAGCGCGATCATGCAGCGGCCCTGCTGCGCCGGCGTGGGCCCGGACAGGCAGGTGGCGCCGCCCCAGACCCAGTTCTCGTTCTCGGCGCGGCCCAGGGCGTCGAGGTCAATGACGGATTCCCACGCCGGCTGCGTCCTGGCGTAGTCGGCGAGCGTGGTGCGCCGCCAGAGCCCACGCTTGTGGGTGTCGTCGCGCCACAGGTTGTACACGTGGCCGCCGATCCGCCTGATCGCCGGAATTTTGTCCGTCGAATTCATGATCTCCAGCAGCCGTGACCGCGTCGCCGGGAACTCCGGCCCGGCCGCCAGCACCTGCGCCGATTCGGCGTTGCGCTGGCGCACCCAGGCGAGCGAGCGGTCACCCGTCACGTCTTCGAGCCAGAGATAGGGATCGGCCGGGGCCTTGCTGGAGCCGGGGGCCGCGCAAGCCGCGAGCACGGCGGGGATGGAGAGCATGGCCATAAGTCGCAGAAAGTTGCACATCCAGCGCAATTTACACCGCGCCCGGAGCCCGCAGCCGCGCGGCTTAAAATTGCAGCCGAACGAAGATTTCAAAGGAAGCTCGATGAACGCGATTCCCTCGATGGCCGACCGCGACGGCAAGATCTGGATGGACGGCGAGATGGTGGAGTGGCGCGACGCCAAGATCCACGTGCTGACCCACACCCTGCACTACGGCTGCGGCGCTTTCGAGGGCGTGCGGGCCTACAACACCGTCGACGGCACGGCCATCTTCCGGCTGCAGGAGCATACGGACAGGCTGTTCAACAGTGCCAAGATCCTGCGCATGACGATCCCTTTCAGCAAGGAACAAGTCATGCAGGTGCAGTGCGACGTGGTGCGCGCCAACAAGCTGGAGAGCTGCTACCTGCGGCCGCTGACGTGGATCGGCTCGCAGAAGCTCGGCGTCAGTCCGCGCGGCAACCAGATCCACCTGATGGTCGCCGCCTGGGCCTGGGGCGCCTACCTGGGCGAAGAGGGCATGCAGCGCGGCATCCGCGTCAAGACCTCCAGCTACACCCGGCATCACGTCAACATCACCATGACGCAGGCCAAGGCGGTGAGCAACTACACCAACTCGATCATGGCCAACATGGAGGCGCTGGACGACGGCTACGACGAGGCGCTGCTGCTGGACAGCTCGGGCTTCGTCAGCGAAGGCGCGGGCGAGAACGTGTTCGTGATCAAGGACGGCGTGGTCTACACGCCCGACCTGTCGGCCGGCGCGCTCAACGGCATCACCCGCAACACCACGCTGCACATCTGCAAGGACCTCGGCATCGAGGTGGTGCAAAAGCGCATCACGCGCGATGAAATCTACATCGCCGACGAAGCCTTCTTCACCGGCACCGCTGCTGAAGTGACGCCGATCCGCGAACTCGACCGCCTCGAGATCGGCGCCGGCTCGCGCGGGCCGATCACCGAGAAGATCCAGTCGGCTTTCTTCGACATCGTCAACGGCCGCAATCCCAAGTACGCCCACTGGCTGACCAAGGTCTGAACATGAACAACGTTGCCAGACCGGGAGAAATCGAACTGCTCGCCTCCGACCTGAACGCGCAGGGCGGCATCTTCTGCCCCAGCCCCAAGGCCGACATGAAGCTGTGGAACAACCACCCGCGCGTCTACCTCGACGTCGCCCGCACCGGCCGCGGCAAGTGCCCGTATTGCGGCACGGTGTACCGGCTGAAAGAGGGCGAGCATTTTGGCGGGCATTGAATTGGGGTCAGAGCCCGATTTCGTTCACCGCCTCCGGTCGCCGACTCCGCTGCTGTCCTGAATCGGGATCTGACCCCAGTTCAATGCGCAATCGTCCTGAATCGGGATCCGACCCCCGGTCCCTCGTCGTCGCCCCCCAATGGATCGGCGATGCGGTGATGACCGAGCCGCTGCTGCGGCGGCTGCACGCGCGCGGTGAACGGCTGACAGTGGGTGCGCTGCCCTGGGTGGCGCCGGTGTACCGGGCGATGCCGCAGGTCAGCGAGGTCATCGAGTTCCCGTTCCAGCACGGCGGCTTGCAGTTCAAGGCCAGGCGCGCGATCGCCCGCCAGGTCGAAGGCCGCTTCGACACTGCCTACGTGCTGCCGAATTCGCTCAAGAGCGCGCTGCTGCCGTTCCTGGCCAGCATCCCCAGGCGGGTCGGCTACCTCGGCGAAGCGCGGGTCGGCCTGCTGACGCATCGCCTGAAGAACCCGAAACACAAGCCGCCGATGGTGGCCTTCTACTCGGCGTTGAGCGGCGACAAGGACGGCCTCGACGCCGACCGGCCGCAGCTGCAGATCGGGACGGATACGATCGATCAGGCGACCGCGCGCCACGGCTTGCGGGCGCAAGGCTATTTCGTCTTCGCGCCGGGCGCCGAGTTCGGACCCGCCAAGCGCTGGCCGCCGGCGCACTTCGCGCAGCTGGCGAACCTTCTCGATCGGCCGGCTGTTCTGCTCGGTTCTGCCAAGGAAGCGGCTTTGTGCGAGGAGATCTCCCGCCTCGCCCCGGGCAAGTGCCTGAATCTGGCAGGCAAGACATCCCTCAACGAGGCCTTCGCCCTGATCGCCGGCGCGCATGCCGTCGTCAGCAACGACTCCGGCCTGATGCACGTCGCCGCGGCGTTCGGCGTGCCGCAAGTGGCGCTGTTCGGCTCGTCCAGCCCGCTGCACACGCCGCCGCTCAACGACCGCGCGCGGGTGCTGTGGCTGAAGGACGATCCCGCCTACCAGCCACCGCTCGATTGCTCGCCCTGCTTCGAGCGCGAGTGCCCGCTGGGCCACACCCGCTGCCTGGTCGACCTGACGGCCGGGCGAGTCGCCGCCGCCGTGCTGTCATCGCGGCCTTGAGCCGGGATCCAGACGCTTCGATGGAGAGCCATTCCGTCGATCAGGGAAGCGGCGGTCGTTCCGTTGTTGACGGTCTTCAGCCCGGCATGACAACTCAGGCGTCGAGGATCTGCGCCGCACCGGCGGTCATGCGCTCGATCACTTCCGCCGCCGGCGGCAGGTCGTGGATCAGGCCCACGGCCTCGCCGACAGTCGCATGGGCGCGCGTGAAGTCGCCCGCCTGCACTCCGGCGTCGTAGTCGGCCCGCGCTTGTTCCACCGACGGGTGCGACGCGGCGAGCTTGCCTTCCCACTTGCGGTGCAGGTCGTTGCGGATGGCGCGGAAGTCGTACGGCGCCGGCCTGCGCCAGACTTTCCTGCGTCGCCCACAGGCGCGAGCCCACCAGCGCGCCATCGGCGCCCAGCACGCGAACGGCGGCCAGCGTGCGCCCGTCCGCGACGCCGCCCGCCGCCAGCAGCAGGGTCTGCGGCGAATGCGCGGCCAGCCAGTCGGCCAGCCCCGGCACCAGGGTGATCGTCGCGCGCGCATTCAGGGCGTGCATGCCGTGGCCGCCGGCCTCGCCACCCTGGCCGATGATCACCGTCTCGCCGGCTTCCAGCGCGATCGGCACCTGCTCGAGACGTTGCACCTGGAACAG
>JACMQP010000652.1 GCA_014376915.1 Ramlibacter sp. | reverse complement strand
TTGATGGAACGGGTCGGGCCGGCGCGGGTCGCCCGGCTGGCGCAGTCGATGGGCGTGCGCCAGAGCAAGCTTGATGTCGTGCCGTCGCTGGCGCTTGGCACCAGCCCGGTCACGCTGCGCGAGATGGTGGCCGCCTACGGCACCATCGCCAATGGCGGAAGCTACATCGAGCCGGTGCTGGTGACGCGCGTCGAAGGCCGCGGCGGCAAGGTGTTGCAGGAGTTCGCGCCGCAGCAGCCGCAGGAGGGCATGCCGCACGCGGCGGCGCTGACGCTGGTCGACGCGATGCGCGGCGTCATCGACCAGGGGACCGGCACGGCGATCCGCACCCGCTACGGCATCCAGGCCGACGTCGCGGGCAAGACCGGAACCACCCAGGACAATACCGACGGCTGGTTCATCCTGATGCATCCGCAACTGGTGGCCGGTGCCTGGGTCGGCTTCAACGACAACCGCGTGACCATGGCCGATTCGTGGGGGCAGGGCGCGCGCAGCGCCTTGCCGATGGTGGGCGATTTCTTCCAGCAGGCGCTGCGGACGCGCACGATCGATCCCCAGGCTGAATTCGCGATCCCGCGGCCGCGGCCGGCGCCGCCGCCCGCGCCACGACCGCGGCCGCGGCCGCAGGACGCGCTGGGCGGGATCATCGACAACTTCATCGGCCGGCTGTTCCGCCAGCTTCGCTAATGCACGGCGCAGCAACGTTCGCAGGTGTAAAGCTCGTCGGACTGCCGGATCCGGCTGGCACCATCCGCTGCGTTCCGGAAGGTCCGATGCGCTGGCACGGATGATCATGTTCATTGCGGTGGTGACGACGCCCGCCCGCGTCGGATCGCGCCCCGCGGGTTAGCATGGTGCAGGTTGAACAACTGCACTCCTATGCCCTTCAAGACCCGGCGCTTCCTTCTTTCCGCAGTTGCGGCCCTGACCGGCCTGGCCCTGGCGCGCCGCGGCCTTGCGCAGGTCGGATCAGGAGGCACCGGCATCAGCCCCCCGGCGTCGATCGGCAATGCTGCGGTGGTGATCGGCGCTGTCACGTTGCGCCGGCCCGACGAGGCGCCGGCCCCGCTGGAGAACGGCGGCAACCTGATCCAGGGTGACCAGATCGACACCGGCGACGAAGCAGAAGTCCATTTCGCGTTCGATGATGGCGGCTATCTGGCGTTGCGCCCCAATTCCAGCGTCAGGATCAACCGGTATGTCGTCACGGGGGAGGCCGCCGATGCCGCCGCCTTGACCTTGCTCAAAGGCTCGCTGCGCTCCGTGACCGGCTGGATCGGCAAGCTCGACCCCCAGCGCTATCGCATCTTTGCCGGGACAGCCACCATCAGCGTGCGCGGCACGGACCATGAGGTGGTGCTGGTGCGTGCCCAGGACGGCCTGGGCGATGCCGAGCCAGGGGTTCACAACCGCGTGAACGAAGGCGCCACCGTGCTGCGCAATGCTGGCAGCACCGTGGAGGTGGCGCAAGGCGCCGCGGCCTACGCAGCGCGCGACGCCGCGCCCCGGCTGCATGGCTCGGTGCCGGCGTTCTTCAATCGCCTGCACACGGCGCAGGAAGCCCGCGTCCAGAGCCACGCTCGCGATGTCCAGCAGCACATTGAAGGCCGGCTGCGCCAGCTTGGCAGGCTCAATCCGGGCGAGCGCTTCGAGCAGTACCGGGAACGCGTTCAGTCCAGCCGCGCACGCCGTGCCGAGGGCGGAACTTCAGTGACGCCCCGCTCAGCCGCAGCCGGGTTGCCGGCGCAGCAGGGACAGCAGGGACAGCAGGGACAGCAGCGCCAACAGCAGCACCCGGAGCAGCGCCCGGAAGAGCGCCAGAAGCAGCGCAAAACCCGTGCGGTGAAAGAACAACCCAGCCGGCCCTGACCGGCGCGCCCGGCGGCTGGCGCCGTCGCGGGGCCGGGCAATCCTGCCTTTTCGGTTCGGCAGAGGGCCGCGGTTCATGGGAAACTATCCCTTTGCCGGAAAGCAGATGCACCGGCCATGCCGCTCCGTCCATGAAAAAAGCCGCCGCCGACCTGTTGCTCGAGCAATCCCAGCCTTTGCTGATGCCTTGGGTGGAGATGCTCGTGCGACAGGGCGTCACCTATCCCCAGCTTGCCGCCACCCTCAAGCACGTGTTCTTCGAGGCTGCACAGGCCGAACTGCAACGGACCGGCCAGCGGCAGACCGATTCGGCCATCAGCGTCCTGTCCGGGTTGCACCGCAAGGACGTCCGGGCGTTGGGTTTCGCCAGGCCCGCCGCTTCCGCGCCCACGGTGCCCCTGTCGACCCAG
>JACMQP010000651.1 GCA_014376915.1 Ramlibacter sp. | reverse complement strand
GGCCGCGGTCAGAGCTGGTGGAAGCCGGTGATGTCGAAGTGCACGTCCACCTTCGCTCCGCCCTTGAGCTGCAGGCGGAAGGTTTCGATGGTGCGGCCCTGGCTGTTGCGGCCAAGCGAACGCAGATTCACCTTCCAGTCGCGCTCCAGGGTCCCGAAGTTCGCCGCCAGCCAGGCGTATTCGGCCGGCACGCCGGCCATCGCAGTGGTCGCGGCAATCACCGCCGGACGCTCCGGCGTGAAGCCTTCGCGCGGCGCAGAGTCTGTCCGCAATTCTGCGACGGTGCTGTCCGATCCGGTGCTCGTGTCCATCGATTCTGGTTCCTGTTCTGCTGGCGATTGTGCCGTGTCCGGGGGGGCCGCGGTGCTGCGGCGTTGCGGCTGTGCGTGCCGTCCTACAAGGCGCAGGCGCCAGGTGTCTAAGATCGGGCAACTTCAACGATCGCACGGAGCCCCTCCATGACCGACGGCCTCGCCATCCGAAAGGCGACGCCCGCCGACGCCGGCCCGATTTCCCGCTTCAATCAGGCCATGGCCCTGGAGACCGAGGGCAAGTCGCTGATACCGGAACGGGTCGACGCCGGCGTCCGCCGCCTGCTGGGCGAGCCGGCGCTGGGCTTCTACGTGGTGGCTGTCGATGGCGAGCAGATCGTCGCCTGCCTGCTGGTCACCCAGGAATGGAGCGACTGGCGCAATGGCCTGTTCTGGTGGATCCAGAGCGTGTTTGTCGAAGCGCCATGGCGCCGGCGAGGCGTGTATCGCCGGCTCTACCAGCACGTGCGCGAGCTGGCCGCCGCCGATCCGCAGGTCTGCGGCTTCCGGCTCTATGTGGAAAAGGACAACCTGGTGGCCCAGCAGACCTATACGGGGCTGGGCATGGCGGCGACCGACTACCTGATCTACGAGCAGCTGCGTCCGGGCGTGCGCTACTTCATGGCCTAAAGACGCAGCCGCTGCGCATAGCCTGTCATTTCCAGGTAACCCTGGCCGACCCGCTTGCCGTTGCTGTCGAACAGGTGGGCGAGGCCTTCCCAGTAGATCGCGCCGGTGGAGGCGCGGCTGTCCAGCTCCTGGTCGTCGAGCACCGCGCGCACGGTGTAGAAATCGGCCGGCGTGCGGACCATCCACTCCACCGGATAGCTGGCCTGCGACAGCGGGCTCTTCCAGCGCCGCTGCGGGCTGAAGTCCACGTCGCCGCGGCTGAAGCTGTAGACGTCGCCGCCGGGCGCGCGGAACGAACCGCCATCCCAGACCGCCGTGCCGTCCTGTGCGCGCAGGCGGAACGCGGTGAGTGCGCTGCCGTCGTCGAGGTTCATGCCGATCCAGTCCCAGCCGTGGGCCTGCGGATCGAGCAGCTCCTCGCTCCATTCGTGGTCCATCCAGGCCTTGCCCTGCACCGGGAACGGCCGGCCCTGCAGCCGCAGTTCGCCACTCACTGCCAGCTGCGGCTCGCTGTAGTAGTAGCTGGCTTGCTGCTCCCGCGGTCCCTTGCGCGACAGGCCCTGGCGGCCCTGCAACAGCAGCGGCTGGGTCGGCGCGCAGCGCAGGTCGAGCGCGAAGTCGCCGGCCGGCACGCGGATGACGTAGCCGCCGGCGCCGCGCCGCAGGCTCCAGTCGCGCAGGCGGATGGCGGCGTCGTCCTGGCTGGCCGCCACCACGTCGAAGCCCTCGCGCGCGATCCGCTGGTCGTGCCGCAGCTTGCGCCCCTGCACGTCGGTGACTGCGGCGTGGGCGAAAACCAGTTGCTTCGCGGCGAACCTGGACGCCAGGCCCTGGGTCGCATCGACGCGCGAGCGGAAGAACGTCACCTGGAAGCCGAACTCGCGCCCGCCCGACATCGCCTGACCAGTGACGTACCACCACTCGGTGCGAAATTGCGGATGGGCCCCATGGTCCCGCGGAAAGCGCAGCGCGAGCGGCGGCAGGGCGCGAGCCGGCCCGGTGGCGCCGAGCGCGGCCAGGACGAGCGTGCGTCGGCGCAGGGCGCCCGGGATGACGGAAGTCACCAGTCCTCCTTCACTGCCAGCACCGCGTCGCGTCCCGCGGCGGCGCGGCCCGCCAGCCACGCCGTCACGGTGCCGGCTGCCACCACCGCCAGGCACAGTGCCGCCAGCCGCAGCCAGGGCGCGTTCAGGTCCATGGTCCAGTGGAAACTTTGCGGGTTGACCACGTGCACCAGCACCACCGCGACCGCAAGCCCGAGCGCCAGCCCGGCGAGCGAACCGATGACTGTCCAGGCCGCGCCTTCGCCGGCGACAACGGTGAGGATCTGCCGGCGCGTCAGCCCCAGGTGGGCCAGCAGCCCGAATTCCTTGCGCCGCGCCAGCACCTGGGCGCTGAAGCTGGCGGCAACACCGAACAGGCCGATCGCGATCGCGACCGCCTGCAGCCAGTAAGTGACGGCGAAGCTGCGGTCGAAGATCCGCAGCGAGGTCGCCCGCAGTTCGCCGGCCGACGCGAAGTCCAGCAGCGCGCCGCCGCCGGCCGCCTGCCGCTGCGCCAGGTCGCGCACCGACTGCTGCACCGCGCCGGCGTCGGCGCCTGGGGCGAGCCACAGCTGGACGTCGTTGGCCACCAGGTCGCCAGTCAGGCGCTGGTAGGTGCGCTGGTCGATCGCCACCGCGCCGGTCTGCCGCACGTAGTCGCGCCAGACCCCGGCGACGAAAAAGCGCGGCGCGGTTGCCTCCCGCACCGCCGGTTCGAACGCGGCGGCAAGGCGGGTGAATTCGGTTCCCGCCTTCGCGCCGTAAAGGTCGACGACGGCTTCACTCACGTACACCGGCACCAGACCCGGTGGCGTCGCGACCAGCGGTCCCACCAGAGGCAAGGTCTGCGTCACGTCGTCGATGCGGCGCGCGACCAGCGCGACCGCCGGCAGCGCCGGATCGAGCAGCAGCATGCGCAAACGCTGGGTCGCGACCCGCTGCACCCCCGGCAGCCGGGCGATCGCCTGCGTGAATTCGGGCGCGAAGTAGGCCGTGTCGGCCGAGGCCGACGAGACGGAAGTTCGGACATAGAGGTCGGCCGGCAGCACCACGTCCAGCCAGCGCGTCACCGAATCGCGGAAGCTCGCCACCATGACAGTGAGCGCGACGGCGAGACTGAGCGCGGCGACCACGCCGCTCACCGCCACCGCAGCGCTTTCGCGGACCCGGCGGGCCCGCTCCACCGCCAGCAACGGCAGCAGGCGCTGCGCCAGCAGCGGCGCCAGCCGGTCATAGAGCAGCGCCACCAGCCAGGGCAGGGCGGCGATTCCGCCGACCAGCAGCAAGCCGACTGACAGGTAGGCCGCCAACGGGATGCCGCCGATCGGCGGCAGCAGTGCCAGCAGGCCGCCCGCCGCCATCAGCGCCAGCGCCAGCCAGTGGCCGTGGCCGCCGGCGATGGGACTGCCCAGGCCCTTGAGCGTCTGCGCCAGCGGCATGCGCTGGGCAGCCCGCGCCGGCCACCACGCGCCGGCCGTCGCGGCGACGACACCCAGCAGCGCATACGCGATCGCAGCCGGCGTGCTCCACTGCAGTTGCGGCGCAACGCCAGGAAAGTAGCCGCCGCCGAGGTCGCCCCCCAGCAGCCGCAGCGCCAGCGACGCCAGCGCGCTGCCGAGCGCGATACCGGCCACGCTGCCGACCGCGCCGAGCAGGACCGATTCGGTCAGCACCAGCGCGCGCCGCTGCTTCGCCGTCAGCCCCAGCACGCCGAGCAGCGCGAACTGCTGCGCGCGCCGCGCCACGCTCAGCGACAGCACCGAGAAGACCAGGAAGCCGCCGGTGAACAAGGCCACCAGCGCCAGCACCGTGAGGTTGACTCGGTAGGCGCGCGACAGGTTGCTCACCCGCTCCGCTGCGTCGCCGGGCTGCGCCGCGGCGATGCCAGGGGGCAGTTGCAGGCCGCGCAACCACGCCTCGCGGTCGATGCCTGGCGCCAGGCGCACGTCGATGCGGGTCAGCACGCCGAGGCGGCCGAACAGTTCCTGCGCGGCGCCGATGTCCATCACCGCCAGCGGCGGCCCGCCGGCCGCGACGCTGCCGGCCACCACGGCCTCGCGCAGCTGCAAGCCGCTTTGCAGGCGTACGGTGGCGCCGGTTCCCAGCCGCTGCGCCGCCGCATTGAGGAACACGGTGCCGGGCGCCAGCAGCGCCAGCCGGTCAGCGCCCGCCGCCGGCTGCGGCATCAGGGCCGGCGCCACGGCCGCCACCACCAGCGCGTCGATGCCGACGACGCGCAGCGGCACGCGGCGGCCGTCCGCCAGCGCCGCCAGGGTCGCCAGCTCCAGCACCGGGCTGGCGACGGCGACCGCGGGATCGCCGGCGACGCGCCCGAACAGGCTTTCGTCGAACGGGCCCTGCGTCGAACGCAGCTCCAGGTCCGGCTGGCCGTTGGCCGAGCGCACCGCGCCGGCGAATTC
>JACMQP010000143.1 GCA_014376915.1 Ramlibacter sp. | reverse complement strand
CGACGGCGGACGTGGCCGTCCGGCTCGAAGCCAAGGGCCTGATCGTGCGCGAGCTGCTGCCGCGCGGCCAACGCTCCCTGCAGCTCACGGCCGAAGGCGAGGCGCTGCTGGCACGGCTGGTGCCTGGCATGAACCAGATGTGCCACACCATGCTGGCCGACCTGGACGGCAAGGAGCAGGCGGACTTCATCCGGCTGCTGCAGAAATTCGTCCAGGTCAACGACGATGGGCGGGCGGCGCCGCGGCGCTGACGCTCCGTGGGAATGACGCAATGCCCGGCTTGCCGTTCGACCCTTCATCCCCACCTACCATCATGATTCCCTTTTCCGTCCTCGACCTCGCGCCGATTCCCCAGGGCAGCGACGCTGCCCAGTCGTTCCACAACACCGTCGATCTGGCCCAGCACGCCGAGCGCTGGGGCTACAACCGCTACTGGCTGGCCGAACACCACGGCATGCCTGGCATCGCCAGCGCCGCGACCTCGGTGCTGATCGGCCATGTCGCCGGCAAGACCGAAACGATCCGGGTCGGCGCCGGCGGCATCATGCTACCGAACCACTCGCCGCTGGTGATCGCTGAACAGTTCGGCACCCTGGAATCGCTCTATCCGGGGCGGATCGACCTGGGCCTGGGCCGCGCCCCCGGCTCGGACCAGCTGACCGCGCGGGCGCTGCGTCGCAACCTCAGCTCCGACGCTGATGAGTTCCCGCGCGACGTGGTGGAATTGATGGATTTCATGTCGGACCAGTCACGGCAGAAAGTCCGCGCCGTGCCCGGTACGGGCCTGAAGGTGCCGGTCTGGATCCTGGGTTCGAGCTTGTTCGGGGCGCAGCTGGCTGCGATGCTGGGCCTACCCTATGCGTTTGCCTCGCATTTCGCACCGGCGCAGATGATGGAAGCGATCGAGATCTACCGCCGGACGTTCAAGCCGTCGGCGCAGTTGGATCAGCCGTATGTGATGCTTGGGTTCAACGTGTTCGCCGCCGACAGCGACGAGGAAGCCGCCGTGCTGGCCACCTCGATGCAGCAGGCTTTCGTCAACCTGCGGAGCGGCCGGCCGACGCAACTGCCACCGCCGCTGCCGGGCTATTACGAACAGGTCGGGCCGGCGGAACGGGCGCTGCTCGACAGCGTGTTGGCCTGCACGGCGATTGGCTCACCGAGCGCCGTGCGCGAGAAAATGCGGACGTTCATCGCGCGCACGGGCGCCGACGAACTGATGATCACTTCGCAGATGTACGATCACCAGCACCGGCGGCGCTCCTACGAGTTGACCGCCGGCGTCCGCGCCGCGCTCTGAGCGCGCAGCTCAGTTGCGGTTCGGCACGCGATCGCGGTCGCCCCGTCAAGGGCGAGCGATGATGCGCTCAGGGCGCGGCAGCGGGTCCGTCCACGCTGGCCGGCGGGCTCGGCGGCAGGCTTTCGTAGAAGCGGAAATCGTTGCAGCTCGCGGCCCAGTGCCGGCCCGTGGATCTGCGGTCGCCCACACCCACAACCTGGCGACCCGCGGCGCGCAGCTTTTGTGCCAGCGGCATGAAGTCGCTGTCGCCGCCGACAATGACCACGGTGCCCAGGTGCGCGAAGCGGCCGACATCCTCCATCGCGTCCAGCGCCAGCCGGATGTCGGCGCCGTTTTTGGCCGTGCCACCCGGCGGAAACAGCTGGACCAGGTCGACCGCGTTCTGCAGCAGCAGGTCGCGGTAACGGCCGAAATACTGCCAGTTGCAATAGGCGCGATGGATCGCGATCGGGCCGAGGGCGGCGGCCATGTCGACCACTGCCTGCACGTCCACCAGCGGTTCCTGCACCTTGAACCGGTTGTCGTTGCGGGCATAGGGTTCGCCCTGGCGGGTTTCCCACAGGCTGGCGTGCAGGTTTTCAAAGTCCCAGTACAGTGCAACGCAGGGGCGGTCGTCGGCGGTGTCGCAAGCTTGCATCTTGGGCTTTCAGTGATCACGCGATGCTACCCGCCGCAAGTTCACAATCGACGCGCTTTGGAAAGGATTTCCGCATGGGCACTCGACGCAACACACTGCTGGCCCTGGGCTCGGGCACGGCACTGGTGGCCGGCTGGAGCTGGCTGGGCGGTAGCGCCACGGCGGCCGAACAGGCCACGCCCGTGCCGCCGCCCGCCTTCGATCCGCCCGACGCCGCGGCCACCCAAAAGGCCGTGTTTGCCGGCGGTTGCTTCTGGGGCGTGCAGGCCGTGTTCCAGCACACCCGGGGCGTGCTCGACGCGGTCTCGGGCTATGCCGGCGGCGACCCGCAACGCGCCAACTACCAGAGTGTCAGCTCCGGGCGCAGCGGCCACGCCGAAGCGGTCGAGGTCCGCTACGATCCGCGCCAGGTGTCGTACGGCCGGCTGCTGCAGATCTTCTTCTCGGTGGCGCACGACCCGACCCAGCTCGATCGCCAGGGACCGGACAGCGGGCCGCAATACCGTTCCGCGCTGTTCCATGCCAACCCGGCGCAGCAACAGGTGGCCGCGCGCTACATCGCCCAGCTGGACGCAGCCAGGGTCTTCCCGGCAAAGATCGTGACCCGGCTGGCGCCGTCGCAGGGCTTCTTCGCCGCCGAGGCCTACCACCAGGACTACGCGACCCGCAACCCGCATGCCCCGTACATCGTGCGCTTCGACGCGCCGAAGATCGTCAACCTGCAGCGCCTGTTCGGCGCGCAGTACCGCGACACGCCGGTGCTGGTAACGGCGCAACGGGCCGGCTGAATTGGAGCGCGCCGACTTCCTCGTCATCGGCGCCGGCATCGCGGGGACGTCGGCCGGCTACTGGCTGGCGCCGCACGGCAAGGTGATCGTGCTGGAGCGGGAGTCGCAGCCCGGCTACCACTCCACCGGGCGCTCGGCGGCGCTGTTCATGGAAAGCTACGGCACGCCGCAGGTGAGGGCTTTGACGATGGCCAGTCGCGCTTTCTTCGAACAGCCGCCGGCCGGCTTCACCGAGCATCCCGTGCTTTCGCGGCGCGGCGCGCTGATCGTGGCGTCGCCGGGCCAGGAGGCGCAGCTGGCCGCGCAATGGCAGGTGCTCCACCGCATGACACCCAAGGCGCGGCTGCTCGACGCTGCGCAGACCTGCGCGCTGGTGCCGGTGCTGCGGACGGAGCAGGTGATCGGCGCGGTGCTCGAGCCCGACGCCGCCGACATGGATGTCCACGCGCTGCACCAGGGCTACCTGCGCGGACTGAAGCGGGCCGGCGGCAGCGTCGTGGGCGACGCACCGGTCACCGCACTGCGGCGCGGTGACGGCCTCTGGCGGGTGGACGCCGGCGGCGAGAGCTACCAGGCCCCGGTGGTTCTCAACGCCGCGGGCGCCTGGGCCGACGCGGTGGCGGCCCAGGCCGGCGTGCGGCCGCTCGGGCTGCAGCCGCGCCGGCGCACGGCCTTCATCTTCGCGCCGCCGCCAGGCGTGGCGACGGCGCATTGGCCCATGGCGATCGGCGTCGGCGAGGACTGGTACTTCAAGCCGGACGCCGGGATGTTGCTCGGCTCGCCGGCCAACGCTGACGCGGTGGAACCGCAGGACGTTCAGCCCGAGGAGTTGGACGTTGCGCTCGGCATCCACAAGATCGAGGAAATGACGACGCTGGCGATCCGCCGGCCGACCCGCACCTGGGCCGGGCTGCGCTCGTTCGTCGCCGACGGCGACCTGGTGGGCGGTTTTGCCCCGGATGCGCCTGGCTTCTTCTGGCTCGCGGCCCAGGGCGGTTACGGCATTCAGACCTCGGCGGCGATGGGCGAAGCCTGCGCCGCGCTGGCGCGCGGCCTGCCCCTGCCGCCGCGCATCGCCGGCTTCGGCCTCACCGAGGCGATGCTTTCGCCGGCGCGGCTGCCGCCGGTCAGCGCGTCTTGATGGCCAGCACCTCACGGACCTGCACGCCCTTGCTGCGGCCGGGCAGGTCGATCGACGCGGTGCCGCGCGTGGTGACGCCATCCACGATGCCCTCGACCACTTCCTCGGAGGCGAGGACGACCCATTGGAGCGGGTCCGCCTGTTGCTGCAGGCGGATCGCCAAGCCCACGGTCTCGCCGACCGGCAAGGTCTGCGCCGCGGTCCCGGTGATCGGGTCCCGCAGCTTGGCGAGGGTGACCGGCCCGCTGTGCAGACCGACAGTGACGCGGAACTGCGGCAGCACACGGTCCGGATAACGCTGCTTGAGAAAGCGGCCGACCGCGGCGGCTGTGTCGTTCATGCCGAGCGCCGCGCGCACGGCCCGCTGGCCGTGGCCCACCGACTGGGTGTCGTTGTCTTCGGCGAACACGGCCAGCACGCCCTCGCCGACGAAATGCATGTGGCGGGCGCCGAACAGGTACATGGTGTCGCCGGCGCCGCCGTAGAAGCGCTTGACCACCTCGCTGAGCTCGTCGACGCTCAGCTTTTCGGCCAATGCCGCGTAGCCCACGATGTCGGCGAACAGCGCGATCGCGCGTTCGAAGCGCTCGTCGTCCTCCGAGCCGTCGCCCTGGGTCGGCCAGCGCTGCTGCAGCTCGCGCGACAGCCGGCGCTCGTACAAACCGGTCAGCCGCTTCTTCTGGTCCAGCAGCAGCTCGGTCACCACACGCTTCTGGCGGCCGTCGTGGATGTCGCGCTTGGCCAGCTGCGCTGCCGCCGCGTCGCTCAGTTCCTTGGGCGTGAACGGCTTGGTGATGTAGTCGTCGGCACCCGCGATCATGCCCTGGCGCATGTCGGCCCGATCTTGCAGGGCGGTGAGCAGGATCACCGGCGTGCCGGCGATGTTGGGGTCTTGCCGTAGCGCCTGCACCAGCTCGAAGCCGTTCATGCCCGGCATCTGCACGTCGCTCACGACCAGGTCGGGCCGGTGCAGCTTCACCAGCGCAAGGCCGACGATGCCGTCCTTGGCCTGCAGCACCTTGTGGCCGTCCCTGGACATGACGAAGCTCATCAGCTTGCGGATTTCCTCGGTGTCATCAATGACGATCACAAGGGCCATCGTTGATTCCCGCCAGCCGGTTCAGCGGCCTTGCCCATTCCGGGCCAGGTACGCGTCGAGCGCCGTCAGGCCGCTGCGGAACTCGCGCTCGCACTGGTCGACCACGGCGGCAGCGCCATCGAGCTGGCCGCGCGCCGTGATTTCCTCGAGCGCGATGCACAGGCGCGTCATCTCGCGCACGCCCAGGGTGCTGCTGGTGCCGCGCAGTTGGTGGACCAGGCCGCCGGCCTCGGCCGCCTGGCCGTCGGCCACCGCGCGGCGCAGGTCGGCCAGCGCCTGGCGCGAATTGGCGGCGAAGGAAGCCACCAGCCCGGCGACGAATTCGCCGCTGGGATCCAGCTCCATGAAGCTGCGCAGGTGCTCGTCGTCCAGCATGTCGCACAGGACATCGGCCGGACTGGCCGCCAGCGGCGCCGGCTGCGACTGGCCTTTGCGTTCCGCCGCCAGCTCGCCGCTGCGCTCCAGCGCGGCGCGCAGCATCGGCACCGAGATCGGCTTGACCACGTAGTCGTCCACGCCGGCCTGCAGCGCGGCCTCGGCGTCCTCGCGCAGGGCGTTGGCGCTCATCGCGACGATGCGCGGCCGGATCGCCGGCGCGAACTCGCGCACGATCCTGCGGCTCGCTTCCAGTCCGTCGAGTTCCGGCATCTGAATGTCCATGAGAACCAGATCGTAGCGTTGCCGCTGCAGAGCGTCGATGGCTTCCAGCCCGTTGCCGGCCACGTCGGCGTTGTAGCCGAAGCCCTTGAGCATCCGCAGGGCCACCTTGCGATTGACCTCGTTATCCTCGGCCAGCAGGATGCGCAGCGGCATCCGCTCGGCCAGCGACGCGTCGAACTGCGAGACCCGGGCGCCGGACGCCCGCTGCACCGGCTGCAACGCCGGCAGCGCCGCGACCAGCGCGTCGAACAGCGCGAGCTGGCGTGCGGGCTTGGTCAGCACGCTGGCGAACAGCTGCGCGTCGGGCGTCTGGCGCATGCTGACCGACGACAGCAGCACGATCGGCAGGCCGGTGCGCAACGCGCGCACCCGGCGGGCGAAGTCCACGCCGTCCATCTCCGGCATGTGCATGTCGGTGATGACCACATCGAAATGCTCGCCGGCCTCCAGCAGCACCAGCGCCTCCGCCGGCCGTTCGCAGGCGTGCTGCGCCATGCCCCATCGTTGCGTCTGCAGGCTGAGGATCCGCAGGTTGGTGACGTTGTCGTCGACCAGCAGCGCGCGCTTGCCGCCCAGCTCCGGGCGCTGCGCGCTGACGGTGCTGACAACCGGCGCGGCCGCCTCGGTCACCAGGCTGAAATAAAAGCGCGCGCCGACCCCGGGCTCGCTTTCGCACCACATCCGGCCGCCCATCGCCTCGACCAGTCGCCTGGAAAT
>JACMQP010000650.1 GCA_014376915.1 Ramlibacter sp. | reverse complement strand
GCCGCGCTGGACGTGGGCCCGAAAGGATGAAGACCGCCAAGACCCGCCAGGGCAACAGCGCGCCGGCCGCCCCGGCGCTCGATCCGGACATCCGCCCGGGCCAGTCAGTGGAGCTGCTGAAGGAACTGCACATCCTCACCCGCGAGGGCAAGCTCAACCAGGATTCCCGGCGCAAGCTCAAACAGGTCTATCACCTGTATCAGTTCATCGAGAAGTTGTTGCTCGAACTCGCAGTGGAACCGGGGTCGGCAACGGGAACGACGCTGGCAGACCACGGCGCCGGCAAGTCGTACTTGGGATTCATCCTGTACGACTTGTTTTTCAAGGATCGTCCTGGCGGCCATATCTATGGCACCGAAACCCGCCCCGAGCTGGACGAGAAGTCGCGTGGGCCCGCGGGCCGGCTTGGGTTCGGGCGGATGTCGTTCCTGAACATCAGCGCCGCGCAAGCCGCCGACGACGCCGAACTGCCGCAGAAGATCGACATCGTCACCGCCCTGCACGCGTGCGACACGGCCACAGACGACGCCATCGCTTTCGGCTTGCGCAAGCAAGCCCGTTTCATGGTGCTGGTCCCATGCTGCCAGGCCGAACTGGCCGGCTGCCTGCGCCAAAACAAAGCTTTGTCGTTGGCCCGCACGCCACTCGCCGAACTTTGGCGGCATCCGCTCCACACCCGCGAGATGGGCAGCCAGCTGACCAATGTGCTGCGCTGCCTGTACCTGGAGGCGATGGGTTACCAGGTCACCGTGACCGAACTGGTGGGCTGGGAGCACAGCATGAAAAACGAGCTGATCCTGGCCCGCTGGACCGGGCGAAAAATGGAAGCCGCCGCCGACCGCCTGCGGGCCTTGCTCGCCGAATTCGGGCTCCAATCCCTGCAACCCCTGCGCTATCCCCTCTAATCGGGGTCAGACTCCAATTACCATCGGTGCATGGCGCGCCTTCCCCGTCTCACCGTACCAGGCTATCCCCATCACCTGATCCAGCGCGGGAACAACCGCCAGGCGATCTTCGCCGCGACGGCCGATTACGA
Organism: Ramlibacter sp.; assembly: GCA_014376915.1. Next base: position 4,698 of record JACMQP010000650.1, on the reverse strand, counting down.
GACGCTGCAGTCGATGCTGGACGACAACGCACGCAAGTTCGAGGTCGAACTGCACGCCTACGTCCTCATGACCAATCACTTCCATCTGCTGGCAACTCCGGCCACTGCGGTGGGGCTGCCTTTGCTGATGCAGGCTGTCGGACGGCGCTACGTCCGCTACTTCAACCAACGCCAGGGCCGCAGCGGCACCCTCTGGGAAGGCCGGTATCGGTCGACATTGATCCAGGCCGACCGCTACCTGCTGGCGTGCATGGTCTACATGGACCTGAACCCGGTTCGGGCAGGCATCGCCCAAACCGCCAAGGATTACGCCTGGTCCAGCCATGGCCACTACGTCGGCCTGCGTGACGACAAGCTGGTGACGCCGCATCCGCTGTGGTGGTCGCTCGGCAATACACCGTTCGCGCGGGAGGCAGCCTACGCCGAGCTGGTCGTTGCCGGTATTGGCACAAAGCAACAGCGAGCACTGACCGACTCGGCATTGCAAGGGTGGGCATTGGGAGAGGCCGATTACGTCGAAGAGTTGCAGCAGCGCACGTCGCGCCGGGTTGCAAAGGCCAAGGCAGGACGCCCCGTCGGGACCACCCGGACCGACGGATTGAAATCTGTCCCCGATTAAATAGAGTCAGTAAAGGATGCTGTTTTAATTGGAATCTGACCCCGATTATTGAGCTTGGCTTTCGTGTTGCAGTGCAGTAAGCTGGTGTCCCGCGAAATTCAGGAGTGCGCCATGACCACGGCCGCCGAAATCACCCATCTGCAAGAACACGGCATGTACTCGGGCGCCAACGAGCACGATGCGTGCGGTGTCGGCTTCGTCGCCCACATCAAGGGCGAGAAGAGTCACAGCATCGTCCAGCAGGGCTTGAAAATCCTCGAAAACCTTGATCACCGTGGCGCCGTTGGCGCCGACAAGCTGATGGGCGATGGCGCCGGCATCCTGATCCAGTTGCCCGATGCGCTGTACCGCGAAGAGCTGGCGAAGCTCGGTGTCGAGCTGCCCCCGCCAGGTGAATACGGTGTCGGCATGGTTTTTCTGCCCAAGGAACACGCCTCCCGGCTGGCCTGCGAGCAGGAGCTGGAGCGGGCAGTGAAGACAGAAGGGCAAGTCCTCCTGGGCTGGCGCGACGTGCCGGTCGACAAGGAAATGCCCATGTCGCCCGCGGTCCGCAAGAAGGAGCCGATCCTGCGGCAGATCTTTATCGGCCGCGGCAACGACGTGATCGTGCAGGACGCGCTGGAACGCAAGCTGTACGTGATCCGAAAGACCGCCAGCGCCCACATCCAGGCGCTCAAGCTCAAGCACAGCAAGGAATATTACGTTCCCAGCATGTCCAGCCGCACGGTGGTCTACAAGGGGCTGTTGCTGGCGGACCAGGTAGGCACCTACTACCTGGATCTGAAGGACCCGCGTTGCGTCTCGGCGCTGGCGTTGGTGCACCAGCGCTTTTCCACCAACACCTTCCCGGAATGGCCGCTGGCCCACCCGTACCGCTACGTCGCCCACAACGGCGAAATCAACACGGTCAAGGGCAACTACAACTGGATGAAGGCGCGCGAAGGCGTGATGTCGTCGCCAGTCCTGGGCGCCGACCTGCAGAAGCTCTATCCGATCAGCTTTCCGGGCCAATCCGACACCGCCACCTTCGACAACTGCCTCGAACTGCTGACGATGGCCGGTTATCCGATCAGCCAGGCCGTGATGATGATGATTCCCGAGCCGTGGGAACAGCACACGACGATGGACGAGCGGCGCAAGGCGTTCTACGAATACCACGCCGCGATGCTGGAGCCGTGGGACGGCCCGGCCTCGATCGTCTTCACCGACGGCCGCCAGATCGGCGCCACGCTGGACCGTAACGGCCTGCGTCCAGCCCGTTACTGCGTCACCGACGACGACCTGGTGATCATGGCGTCGGAATCCGGCGTGCTGCCGGTCCCGGAAAACAAGATCGTGCGCAAGTGGCGCCTGCAGCCGGGCAAGATGTTCCTGATCGACCTGGAGCAGGGCCGGATGATCGACGACGAGGAACTGAAGGCCACCCTCGCCAACAACAAGCCCTACAAGCAGTGGATCGAGAACCTGCGGATCAAGCTCGATGACCTGTCCGACACCTCGGGCAGCGTCCCCGCGAGTGACGTCGAGCTGCTGGACCGCCAGCAGGCGTTCGGCTACACGCAGGAAGACATCAAGTTCCTGATGTCCCCGATGGCCCAGGCCGGCGAAGAAGGCATCGGCTCGATGGGCAACGACAGCCCGCTGGCGGTGCTCTCCAACAAGGACAAGCCGCTCTACAACTACTTCAAGCAGCTGTTCGCGCAGGTGACGAATCCGCCGATCGACCCGATCCGCGAAGCGATCGTGATGTCGCTGGTGTCCTTCATCGGTCCGAAGCCCAACCTGCTGGACATCAACCAGGTCAACCCGCCGATGCGGCTGGAGGTGAGCCAGCCGATCCTCGACTTCGCCGACATGGCCAAGCTGCGCGACGTCGAGAAGCACACCCACGGCAAGTTTCGCAGTGCCACGCTGGACGTCACCTATCCGCTGGCCTGGGGCCACGAAGGCGTGGAAGCAAAGCTGGCATCGCTGAACGCGGAAGCCGTGGACGCGATCAAGGGTGGCAAGAACATCCTGATCATCAGCGACCGCGCCGTCGGGCCCACGCAAGTGGCGATCCCCGCGCTGCTGGCTCTGTCGTCGATCCACCAGCACCTGGTGCGGGAAGGCCTGCGCACGACGGCCGGCCTGGTCGTTGAGACCGGGACCGCACGCGAGGTGCATCACTTCGGCGTGCTGGCCGGTTACGGCGCCGAAGCCGTCCACCCCTACCTCGCGATGGAGACGCTGGTCTCGATCCACAAGGACCTGCCGGGCGACCTGAACCCCGACAAGGCGATCTACAACTACGTCAAGGCGATCGGCAAGGGCCTGTCCAAGATCATGTCCAAGATGGGCGTGTCGACCTACATGAGCTATTGCGGCGCCCAGCTGTTCGAGGCCATCGGCCTGAACAGCGAGACCATCGATAAGTATTTCACCGGCACTGCCAGCCGGGTCGAGGGCATCGGCGTGTTCGAGATCGCACAGGAAGCGATCCGCATGCACAACGCCGCCTTCGGCGACGACCCGGTGCTTGCCAGCATGCTGGATGCCGGTGGCGAATATGCCTGGCGCACCCGCGGCGAAGAGCACATGTGGACGCCGGACGCGATCGCCAAGCTGCAGCACAGCGCCCGCTCAAACAACTGGAACACCTACAAGGAATACGCCCAGCTGATCAACGACCAGAGCCGCCGCCATATGACGCTGCGCGGCTTGTTCGAGTTCAAGATCGAGCCGTCCAGGGCGATTCCGGTCGACGAAGTCGAGTCGGCCAAGGAGATCGTCAAACGTTTCGCCACTGGAGCGATGTCGCTGGGCTCGATTTCCACCGAAGCGCATGCGACGCTGGCCGTCGCGATGAACCGCATCGGCGGCAAGAGCAACACCGGCGAGGGCGGCGAGGACCCGGCACGGTATCGGCAGGAGCTCAAAGGCATCCCCATCAAGCAGGGTCAGACCGTGGGCGAGATCATCGGCAAGGACGTGATCGAGGCCGACTACGCGCTGAACGCAGGCGATTCGTTGCGTTCGAAGATCAAGCAGGTCGCATCGGGGCGCTTCGGCGTCACCGCCGAATACCTGACGTCGGCCGACCAGATCCAGATCAAGATGGCGCAAGGCGCCAAGCCGGGTGAGGGCGGCCAGCTGCCCGGCGGCAAGGTCTCCAAGTACATCGGCAAGCTGCGCTACTCGGTGCCGGGCGTCGGCCTGATTTCCCCGCCGCCGCACCACGACATCTATTCGATCGAAGATCTGGCGCAGCTGATTCATGATCTGAAGAACGTCGCGCCTCATGCCTCGATCAGCGTCAAGCTGGTGTCGGAAGTTGGCGTCGGCACCATCGCCGCCGGCGTGGCGAAGTGCAAGAGCGACCACGTCGTGATCGCCGGCCATGACGGCGGCACGGGCGCATCGCCGTGGTCGTCGATCAAGCACGCCGGCAGCCCGTGGGAAATCGGCCTGGCCGAAACCCAGCAGACCCTGGTGCTGAACCGTCTGCGCGGACGCATCCGCGTGCAGGCCGACGGCCAGATGAAAACCGGCCGCGACGTCGCGATCGGCGCGCTGCTCGGCGCCGACGAATTCGGCTTCGCCACCGCGCCGCTGGTGGTCGAGGGCTGCATCATGATGCGCAAGTGCCACCTGAATACCTGCCCGGTCGGCGTCGCAACGCAAGACCCGGTGCTGCGCAAGAAGTTCTCCGGCCGCCCCGAGCACGTCGTCAATTACTTCTTCCACGTCGCCGAAGAAGTGCGCCAGATCATGGCGCAGCTTGGAATTCGCAAGTTCGACGACCTGATCGGCCGGGCCGACCTGCTCGACACCCGCAAGGGCATCGAGCACTGGAAGGCGCGCGGGCTCGATTTCAGCCGCCTGTTCGCCTTGCCCAACGTGCCGGCCGAGGTCCCGCGTTTCCATGTGGAAGCCCAGGAGCACGGGCTCGAACGCAGCCTGGACCGGGTGTTGATCGAGAAGTCGCGTCCGGCGCTCGAGCGCGGCGAGAAGGTGCAATTCATCGAGGTGGTGCGCAACGTCAACCGGACCGTTGGCGCGATGCTCTCGGGCGCGTTGACGAAGGTGCATCCAGAAGG
>JACMQP010000142.1 GCA_014376915.1 Ramlibacter sp. | reverse complement strand
CTTGACAAATCCTTCGACCTGGAACGGTTCGTGCAATCCTGCGTTTCGCAATCAGCGGCCGGCAAGGCCAGCAATGACACCCAATGATCCGTCTTGAACTGCAAATCGACCTGTACTACCAGGTGAACGACCCGTACGGTGCCGACTTCGTCTTCAACATCCACGCGGCCCAGACGCCCTGGCAGACGGTGAGCAACGAAAATCTGGCCCTCAGCCAGGCGGTGGTGCCGGAGGTGAGCACGGAGCCCGTGACCGGCAACCGCTTCATGCGGCTGCACGCCCAACCGGGGCCGCTGACGGTGGCGTATTCGGCGACAGTCGACCTCGACCAGCACCGCGCCGACCCGTCGACCCTGGCCGAAGTGCCAGTCCGGCAAATGCCGCTGGACGTCATGGCCTACATCTACCCGAGCCGCTACTGTCAGTCGGACCGGCTGGTGAAGTTCGCGATCAACGAGTTCGGCCACCTGTGGCAGGGCCACAGCCGGGTGCAGGCGATCCAGGCCTGGGTGCAGAAGCACGTGACCTTCACTTCGAACACCAGCAACTCGAACACATCGGCCGTCGATACGCTGATCGAGCAGGTCGGCGTCTGCCGCGACTTCGCGCACCTGATGATCGCCTTGTGCCGGGCCGTCAACATCCCCGCGCGCATGGCCACCGGAACCGACTTCGGCGCCGACCCGGCGCTGGGCCCGCCCGACTTCCACGCCTACGTGGAGGCTTATCTCAGCGACCGCTGGTACATCTTCGATCCGTCCGGCACGTCGATCCCGATGGGATTCATGCGCATCGGCACCGGCCGCGACGCCGCGGATGTGGCTTTCGCGACCATCTTCGGCAACGTGCAGTCGCAAGCCCCGCTGATCCGCACCCGTGCCGTCCAGGACGCCGCGCGCGGCTTCGAGCTGCCGTGGCATTGCACCGAGGCGCTTTCCACCGCCTGAGGCTTCCGGCACCAATCTGTGCGCAAAAGTGCACAAACGCCTGCGTGATGGCCGTCGCGCGATGCGTATGCACCACATGTGTACTTGACCGCCTCTCATCCGTTAGCGGACCATCTTGTTACAGAAGTAACTAATGCTTTCTTAAGACAAGGTGATTCAATGAAATACGTCCAGAGACCTCTTCTTGCGGCATTGATGAGCGCCGGCCTCAGCGCAGGCGCCGCCCACGGCCAATCCCTGCCCGAGGTGAAATTCAGCGGCTTCGGCACCGTGGCGGCGACCCATTCGAGCGACCGCAACGCCGACTACGTTGGCACCATCTTCCAGCCCAACGGCGCCGGCACGACGCGCTCCTGGGCGTTCGGCGTGGACAGCAAGCTCGGGGGCCAGGTGGACGCGAAGTTCAGCGACCGCTGGTCCGCCGTGGTCCAGGTGGTCTCGCAACACAACAACGACAACAGCTACTCGCCGCGGATCGAGTGGGCCAACGTCAAGTTCCAGGCGACGCCGGAACTCAGCGTGCGGCTGGGCCGGATCGCGGCTCCGTCCTTCCTGGTCTCGGACACCCGGTTCGTGGGCTACGCCCAGCCCTGGGTCCGCCCGCCCGTGGAGGTGTACGGGGTGATTCCGATCACCAGCAATGACGGCGTCGACCTGTCGTATCGCAAGCAGTTCGGCAGCGTCACCAACACGCTGCAGGCCTACTACGGCACCGCCACCGCCAGGCTGGAAAGCGGCCAGGTGAAGTCCAAGGCCGGCTGGGGCATCAACGACTCGGTGCAGATGGGCGACCTGACGCTGCGCGCGGGCTACACCGCCAACAAGCTGGATCTGGACATCCCAGGCGTCAACACGCTGGTGGGCGGCATCTCCCAGTTCGGCGCCCTGCCGGCCCCGATCGGTCCGCAAGCCACGGCCCTGGCGCAGAAGTACAGCACGAGGGACATGAAGGTCGGCTCCTATTCGCTGGCCGCAAGCTACGACCCTGGCCAGTGGTTCGCGATGGCGGAATTCGTCGACTTCCAGGGCGCCGGCATCCTGGCCGACAGCCGCTCCTGGTACGTCACCGGCGGCTACCGCTTCGGCAGCTTCACGCCGTACGCCAGCTACGCCAGGACCAGATCCAGCGTCGCCTACGAGCCGGGCATCTCCTTCCCCGCCGCGGCGCCCCTGAACGCCGGCCTGAACACCACCCTGAACAACCAGTTCAACGGCAGCCAGGACACGACCTCGGCCGGCGTGCGCTGGGACTTCATGAAGAACACCGCCCTCAAGGCGCAATACGACCACGTCAAGCTGGGTTCCGGCTCGGCCGGCCGGCTGGCGCATCCCCTGCCGGCCCTCGCCCGCGGCGGCAGCTTCAACCTGTTCAGCGTCGCGCTGGACTTCGTGTTCTGAAGGGGTTGCCATGAAACTGCGCCTGTCACTCGTTGCAACCCTCGCGCTCGTCGCCACCTGTGCCGGCGCTGCCGATCTGGTGGTGATCGCCAATCCCGCGTCCGCCATGCTGACCAAGGACCAGGTCGCCGACCTGTTTCTGGGGAAGAGCCAGTCCCTGGCGCCGGTCGACCAGTCCGAAGGCTCCGCCATCTACGCCGACTTCTACCGAAAGGCCACGGGCCGCGACGTCGCGCAGGTCAAGGCGACCTGGGCCCGGCTCGTGTTCAGCGGCAAGGCACAGGCGCCCCGGCAGCTGCCCGACTCGGCGGCCGTGAAGAAGGCTGTCGCCGCCGATCCGAAGGCGGTCGGCTACATCGAGAAGACGGCACTGGACAGCTCGGTCAAAGTGGTGCTGTCCCTTGACTGACCCCGCTCGGGGTCCCGCGACAACGACGCTGCCACAGCCAGGAAGGTGCGCCTGGTGAAGTTCCGTACCAAGATCTGGATGCTGCCCCTGGGCGCGGCCATGGTGTTCGCCGTCGGCGTCGCCGGCAGTTACGTGGTGGGGGCCAGGACGCTGCAGGCGATGAACCGCCTGAGCACGGTCGATGCGCCGGCGCTGCAGCAACTGCGGGTCGCCGACCAGGGCATCGAGCAGTTCCGCCTCATGCTCCAGTCCGCGGCCGTCGAGGGCGACACCGAAAAGCTCAAGGATGTCCAGGCATCGGTGGACCGCACCAGGGCCGCCGTCGAGCGCCTCGCCACTCTGGAGGGCAAGTCCCAGCTCGCTGGCGAACTGCTCGCCGCGTTCGAGCGTTACCAGGTGACGGCCCTCGGGGTCGCCAAGGCGATGCTGGGGCACACCGACGCCGGCGATCAGGTGGGTCGCATGCAGTCCGCGCAGGCCACGCTCGACGCGCTGCTCAAGCGTGACCTCGAGCAAGCGGTGGCGGTCACCGACGCCCTGCAGGAGCAGGCGGTCCAAGGCGTGGGCACTGGGCTGTGGGTGACGCTCGGGATCGGCGTCGCGGTGCTCGCCCTGCTCGGGTTGGCGTCGAAGTTCGTCATCCGTTCGGTCTGGCGCGAGCTCGGGGAAGAGCCGGACACGCTGCACCTGCTCACACGCCGCATCGCAGATGGCGACCTGCAGCTCGAAGGTCGGCCGGCCACTGGCGACGACCGGTCACTCAACGCCGCGATCGCGACCATGGCCGGGCGGCTGCGCGAGACGGTCGGCACGATCCGCGACGCCAGTGAATCGATCGCCCAGGCCTCCTCCGAGATCGCCGCCGGCAACGCGAACCTGAGCGCGCGCACCGAGGCATCGGCTTCCAACCTGCAGCAAACCGCTTCGTCGATCGCCCAGCTCACCGTCAGCGTGCAGCAGAGCGCGGAAGCAGCGCGGGAAGCGAGCCGGCTGGCTGGAGTCACCAGCGAAGCCGCCCACCGCGGCGGTGAGATCGTGGCGCAGGTCACGTCGAACATGAACGAGATCAGCGCGGCGTCCCGCAAGATCGGCGACATCATCGGCGTCATCGACAGCATCGCGTTCCAGACCAACATCCTGGCCTTGAACGCAGCCGTCGAGGCGGCGCGCGCCGGCGAGCAGGGACGCGGCTTCGCGGTCGTCGCCGGCGAAGTGCGCACCCTGGCGCACCGGTCCGCCAGCGCGGCTCGCGAAATCAAGGAGCTGATCACGACGTCGACCCACAAGGTCGATGGCGGGGCGCGGCTGGTTCAGGACGCGGCCCTGGCGATGGGCGAAATCGTGACCGGCGTGCAGCGCGTGACCACGATGATCGGCGCGATCAGCACGGAGGCAGCGGCCCAATCCTCCAGCATCCGCGAGGTGCACAGCGCGGCGAACCAGCTGGACCAGATGACGCAGCAGAACTCCGCCCTGGTGGAAGAAGCGGCAGCAGCCGCCCAAAGCATGCGCGAGCAGGCGGGCCGGCTCAAGAGCGTCGTCGATGCCTTCCGGGTCGGCGACCACCGCGGCTCTGGCGGGCTGGCAGCGCTGCCAGCCCTTGCGCGCTGACCGACTCCATGGGACGCGCCGACCGGACCGTCAGCTGTTCAACTGCGTCCAGACCTTGTCCAGGCGCTTGACGCTGACCGGCTGCGGGGTGCGCAGCTCCTGCGCGAAGAAGCTGACACGCAGCTCCTCCAGCAGCCAGCGAAACTCGCTCATGCGGTGGTCCACGGCGCCCTTGCGCTCCGCCACCAGCCGCCAGTAGCGCTGCTCCTGCGGCCGCAGTTCCGCCAGCTTCGCCGCGTCACGCGCCGGGTCCGCACGCAGCTTGTCCAGGCGCAGGGTGATCGCCTTGAGGTAGCGCGCGAAGTGCTGCAGCTGCGGCCACGGCGTCAGGGCCAGGAAGCGCGTGGGCAGCAGCCGCTGCAGCTGCTGCTGCGCATCGTCGGTGGCCTCCGGCTGGATCTTCGTGTCTTTGATCTTGCGCACGGCCGCGCCGTATTCGAGCAGGATGGTTCCGGCCAGCCGCGCGACTTCATTGGCGATCAGCGTGAGCCGCCCCCGCCCCTCCTCGATGCGCTTTTTGAACGCCATCTCGTCGGCCGGCAACGGATCGAGCAGGAAGGCGCGGTCCAGCGCCACCTCGATGACCTGGTCGCGCAGTTCCTCCTGGGTGCCGAGCGTCATGTACGCGACTGCCATCTTCTGCAGATCGGGGATGTTCTTTTCGAGGTACTTGATCGCGTCGCGCAGCTGCAGCGCGAACAGCCGGCGCAGGCCGGCGCGGTGCTTCGCGGCGGCGACATCGGGTTCGTCGAACACTTCGATCGTGACCGCGTCGCCCTGGTCGATCAGCGCCGGGAAGCCGATCAGGCTGGTGTCGCCCTTGCGGATCTCCATCAGCTCCGGCAGTTCGCCGAAGCCCCAGGCCGTGTAGCGCTGCCCGGACGCGGACTTGACGGCCGGCGCTGCGGCAGCGACAGGAGCGGTCTGCTGCCCTGGCGGACGGGTTTCTTCCCTGCTTGCCAGCTTCATCCCCGCCAGCGCCTGGAAGGCACCGCGAGCCTGCGCGCCGAGTTCGGCCTTCAGCGCGCCGAGGTTGCGGCCCATCCCGAGCTGGCGGCCGTGTTCGTCCACCACGCGCAGGTTCATGAACAGGTGCGGCGGCACCATGTCCAGCTTGAAGTCGGCCCGCTTCACGTCCAGGCTGGTGGCGTCGCGCACCATCTTCAGCAGGGCATCGGTCAGCGAGCCGCGCTCCCAGTGCGCGTCGTCGCTCAACGTCGCGGTCAGGCGCGCGGCCGATTCCGGCAGCGGCACGAACCGCGACCTGGGCTTTTGCGGCAGGCTTTTCAGCAGCGCCTGCACCTTGTCCTTCAACATGCCGGGCACCAGCCACTCGACGCGCTCGTCGCTCACCTGGTTCAGCACGAACAGCGGCGCCGTCACCGTGAGGCCGTCGCGCGCGTCACCCGGCTCGTGCAGGTAGGTCGCGACGCAATCCACGCCGCCGAGGCGGATGGTTTTCGGGAACGCGTTGCTGGTGATGCCGGCCGCCTCGTGCCGCATCAGCTCGTCGCGTGTGAGCTTGAGCAGGTTGGGCTGGTCGCGGCTGGCGTGCCGGAACCAAGCTTCGAAGCCATGGGCGTTGAACACGTCCGGCGGCAGCTGCTGGTCGTAGAAGGCGTAGATCAGCTCGTCGTCCACCAGCACGTCCTGCCGGCGCGACTTGTGTTCGAGCTCCTCGACCTGCCTGACCAGCTTCAGGTTGGCCGCCAGGAACGGCAGCTTCGTCTCCCACTGACCGGCCACCAGCGCCTCGCGGATGAAGATCTCGCGGGCGCCGTGCATGTCGATCGGCCCGAAGGCGACGCGGCGCCCGCTGTAGACCACCAGGCCGTACAGCGTCGCGCGCTCCAGCGCCATCACGTCGCCGGCCTTCTTTTCCCAGTGCGGATCCAGCACCTGCTTCTT
>JACMQP010000649.1 GCA_014376915.1 Ramlibacter sp. | reverse complement strand
GGCGCCCAAGCCGCTGCCCAAGGCGCTGGCGGTCGACGACTCGGTGCAGCTGGCCGACTGGCACGACGCAGCGGCCGATCCCTGGCTGGAGGCGCGCGACGCCGCGATCGTCGAATTGCTCTATGGCTGCGGCCTGCGGGTGGGCGAGCTGGTGGGCCTCGACGCTGTGGCCAGCAGCACCGCCCGCGGCTGGATCGACCTGGAGGCCGGCGAGGCGCACGTGCTTGGCAAGGGCAGCAAGCGCCGCAGCGTGCCGGTCGGGCGCAAGGCGCTGCAGGCGGTCGCGGCCTGGCTGGTGCTGCGCAACGGCGGCACCCGCCATGGGCAGCAGCAGCTCGCGCTGTTCGCGGGCCGACACGGCACGCGGTTGACGCCGCAGGCCGTCTGGCAGCGGCTCAAGCAGCGCAGCATGAAGGCCGGCCTGGCGACGCCGGTCCATCCGCACATGCTGCGCCACTCGTTCGCCAGCCACCTGCTGCAGTCCAGCGGCGACCTGCGGGCGGTGCAGGAACTGTTGGGTCACGCCAACATCACCACCACGCAGGTCTACACCCGGCTGGACTTCCAGCACCTGGCCAAGGCCTACGACGCGGCGCATCCGCGGGCGCAGCGCAAGGCCGACAAGGCGCGTTAACGGCTGTCACGCCGGGCTTGACCCGGCATCCAGAAAGCACGAGAGAAACGCCGTCGCCGGGAGGCGCAGGCAGGACAATGGCACCATGAAAACGCTGCGACTGAAGGACGGCAAGGAGCGCTCGCTGCTGCGCCGCCATCCCTGGATCTTCGATTCCGCCATCGCCAAAGGCAGCGGCGATCCGGGCGAGACGGTGCGGGTCGAATCGCACCAGGGCGAGTTCCTGGCCTGGGCGTCGGTCAGCCCGGCGTCGAAGATCCGGGCCCGGGCCTGGAGCTTCGACGAGGGGCAGCGGATCGACGCTGCCTTCCTGGCCGCGACCGTGGCGACTGCGGTCCGGGCCCGCGCCCGCTTCGACATCCAGAGCGATGCGATGCGGCTGGTGCACGGAGAGTCGGACGGCCTGCCCGGCCTGATCGTCGACCGCTACGGCGACACGCTGGTGGCGCAGTTCCTGTCGGCCGGCGCCGAGCGCTGGAAGTCGGTGCTGGCTGACGCGCTACTGGCCGAAACCGGGCTGACCTGCCTGTACGAGCGGTCGGACACCAACTCGCGCTCGCTGGAGGGGCTGCCGGACGCCAGGGGCTGGCTGCGCGGCGCGCCACCGGAGGGCACTCCTGGACCTGCCACGGAACTCACCATTCAGGAGCACGGCTGGAGTCTGACCCTGGACATCGCGACCGGCCACAAGACCGGCTTCTACCTCGACCAGCGCGACAGCCGGCGCAAGTTCGCCGACCATGCGCGCCGGCTCGGTTTCCAGCGCGTGCTCAATTGCTACTGCTACACCGGCGGGTTCACTGTCGCGGCGCTGGCCGGCGGCGCCGCGCACGTGACGTCGATCGACTCGTCCGCGCCGGCGCTCCAGCGGGCCCAGGCCAACATCGAACTCAACGGCTTCGAGGCCGCCCGCAACGACTTCCTGGATGCCGACGTCAACGCCTCCCTGCGCCGCTTCATCGAGGAGGGCCGCAGCTTCGACGCCATCGTGCTGGATCCGCCCAAGCTGGCCCCGACGGCGGCCCATGCCGAGCGGGCGGCCCGGGCCTACAAGGACATCAACCGGCTCGCGCTCAAGCTGCTGGAGCCGGGCGGCGTGCTGCTCACGTTCTCGTGCTCGGGCGGCATCAGCGCCGACCTGTTCCACAAGATCGTCGCTTCGGCCGGCGCCGACGCGGGCGTCGACGGCTACATCACCGAGCGCCTTGCAGGCGCGCCGGACCATCCCATGACGCTGGAGTTCCCCGAAGGCGAGTACTTGAAGGGGCTGGTCGTCATGCGCAAGTAGGCCGGCCGGTATCCGCATTCCCCACGCGCCATTGATCCACCGCTAAACTGCCTCACCTTCGAGTTTTTGGACGCCACTATGTGCCTTATTCCCGTCACCATCCTCACGGGCTTCCTGGGCTCGGGCAAGACCACGCTGCTCAAGCGGGTGCTGAGCGAAGCCCACGGCCAGAAGATCGCCGTCATCGAGAACGAGTTCGGTGAGGAAAACATCGACAGCGACATCCTGGTGACCGAAAGCAAGGAGCAGATCATCCAGATGAGCAACGGCTGCATCTGCTGCACCATTCGCGAGGACCTGCGCGAGGCGCTGCAACTGCTGGCCGCCAAGAAGCGCAAGGGCCTGCTGGACTTCGATCGCGTGATCATCGAAACCACCGGCCTGGCCGACCCCGGCCCCGTGGCGCAGACCTTCTTCATGGACGACGAGATCGCCGAGAGCTACCTGCTCGATTCGATCCTGACGCTGGTCGACGCCAAGCACGCTGCCCAGCAGCTCAACGACCGGCAGGAAGCTCGGCGGCAGGTGGGCTTCGCCGACCAGTTGTTCATCAGCAAGACCGACCTGGTGGCCAAGGACGAAACCGACGCGCTGATCCAGCGCTTGAAGCACATGAACCCGCGGGCGCCGCTCAAGGCCGTGCATTTCGGCGAAGTCACACTGGACGAGGTGTTCGACCTGCGCGGCTTCAACCTCAACGCCAAGCTCGACATCGATCCGGACTTCCTGAAGGAGGAGGACGCGCAAGGCCATGCGGCGCACGACCACGCGCCCGGCGAGCACTGTGACCATCCCTCGCACGCGGCCGAGGGTCACGGCCACCATCACCACCACGACGACGACGTCAAGAGCTTCGTCTTCCGGTCTGAGCGGGCCTTCGACGCCGCCAAGCTGGAGGACTTCCTGGGCGCCATCGTCAACATCTACGGCCCCAAGATGCTGCGCTACAAAGGCGTGCTGAGCATGAGTGGCACCGACCGCAAGGTGATCTTCCAGGGCGTGCACCAGCTGATGGGAAGCGACCTGGGACCGCAGTGGGCTGCCGGCGAGACCCGCAACAGCAAGATGGTGTTCATCGGGATCGATTTGCCCAAAGATATCTTTCTGCAGGGGCTCGAGCAGTGCCTGGTTTGAGGTAGGCTTGCCCGGTCGTATTTTTGGGGCGGGAGCCTGATGACTGTCTCGATTCTGCAACTTGCACGTGATCCCTGCGGCGGCCCGTCGCTGGAGAGCCGCAGGCAGGGCCCTTCGGGGCGCGGCCGGGAGCGGGGCAATCAGGGTATAACTCGCAATCATGAAGGCGATCCCCCATCAGAAAAAGGCAGACCGGCAGATCCCACTCCGGTTCATGCCAGCGCCGTCGCGAGGAGACCGGATTTGAAGTCGCAACCCAAGGCAGCGGCCAAGGCCGCCAAGAAAGCCATGCCGGCACCGGCCAAGAAGGCCGCCAAAGCTCCGCTGAAACCGGTGGCCAAGGCCGACGCGGACGCCAAAGCGAAGCCAAAAGCCCAGCCGGCGTCGGCAGTTGCGGCAAAGAAGACGACCAAACCCGCCGCCAAGGCAGTCAAGCCCGTGGCCAAGACACCCGACAAGACCAAGACAGCGGCCAAGCCCGCAGCGAAGAAACCATTGCCCGTCAAGACCCCGACCGCCCCGGCCAAATCCGCCGTGGCCAAGGCCAAGGCCGCACCCGCGGCCAAGGCTGTTTCCAAAGCCCGCCCGGCGGCAGCCGCAACGCCGGCCGCAGTCCGCCCCGAAGCTCCCCGCCCGATGCCCGTGGTACAGGCCGGGGCTCCGGCGCGGGCCACCAAGCCTTCCGCGCGACTGGCGCAGATCACGGTGCCGTCGATGGCGCAGTCCGTGGCCTCCACCGCCGCGAAATCAAGCTACACCCACACCATGCCTCCAGCAGTCCTGCCCGCGCCGCCGATGGTGGCGGTCAAGAAAGATCCCAAGCTCGCTAACAACTGGAAGACCAAGACGGTCGACCAGCTGAGCGACGCCGAAGTCATGGCAATGCCGGACGCGGAATACATGAACGACAAGCAGATGGCGTTCTTTCGCCTGAAGCTGACCCAGCTGAAGACCGAAATCCTCAACAGCGCCGGCGAAACCACCGAGCACCTGCGCGAGGACACCGTGATCGTTCCCGATCCCGCCGACCGTGCGACGATCGAGGAAGAGCACGCGCTCGAACTGCGGACGCGTGACCGCGAGCGCAAGCTGCTCAAAAAGATCGAGCAGTCGATCGGGCGCATCGACGCGGGCGACTACGGTTACTGCGACGAAACCGGCGAGCCGATCGGCGTCGGCCGGCTGCTCGCGCGTCCCACTGCCACCTTGTCGCTGGAAGCGCAGCAGCGCCGCGAGCTGAAACAGAAGATGTTCGGGGACTAGCCCTTCCCGGCTTTTCCACGCACCGCATACGACACCGCGCGACCCATGTCCAAAGACGACTCCGGCCTGCTGTCCAAGGTCGTCAAATTCGTCCGGAATCCGACGACCAACTGGGCCGACCTCGACCATCAGGAAACCGACCGCGAGAGCAGCTACTCCAAGCAGATGCTCAAGGAGATGATCGAGCGCAAGCGGCGCAACGACTTCGTGCGCAAGCGCGAGTTCGACATGCTCCGCAAGATGCGCCGCAGCGACGTCATGGCGGGGCAGGACCCGATGGCCCGGCCGTCGTTCTTCCAGAGCTCGATGCCGTCCAAGCCGGACGACCGGGCCACGACGCTGAAGAAGATCGACGAGATCGAGGCGCAGATGTCGATGCAGTGGTGGAAGACAAAGCACGGCGACTCGTCGCTGCGCTCCACCGGCGGCGCCGCGCTTCCGGGCTCGGCCCACGCGCCGGTGGAAAACGCGGCCCGGGTGCCGCTGCCGCCCAACCGCCCCAATTCCTATACCCGCACGGCGCCGCAGTTGCTCGAGACCGGCGTGCCGCCGATGCCGACCGATGCGCCCGCCATGCTGGGGGCGGTGACGACGGCCGAAGGCGCCGCGGGTGCACCGCGTCCAGCGCCGCTCCGCGCCGCGCCTTCGCTGGCGATCTCTGCCGTCACGCCGGCCAAGGGCGACTCGGCGCCGAGCAGCAACAGCGTCTTCTCGGCCTCCAAGCTGATCGCCATCGACGTCGACGAGTTCGCCCATGATCCCGAACTGGAGGAGGCGGCGATCCGCTTCGCCAACGGTGACGACGCCGGCGCCGAGGCCGGGTTGCTGGAAGTGCTGGCGCCTACCGGCCAGCGTATCAACCACGACGAAACCTGGCTCACGCTGTTCGACCTGTACCGG
>JACMQP010000648.1 GCA_014376915.1 Ramlibacter sp. | reverse complement strand
TCGCCGAAAGCCTCTTCAGGCTCCAGGTGCAAATCGAGCTTGTCACCGGCTTCGTGGCCCTGCAGCGCCTCCTCGATCCGGGCCAGCAGATCGCCCCCGCCTACCAGGAATTCCACCGGGTCGGTCAGTTCGTCCAGCGTTTCACCGAGGGTGTCCTTGAGCGTCCAGGTCAGTGCGACCACGCATTGGGGTGTGATTTCCATAGGAGAATTGTCGCACCTTGACCCTCGACATCAACCAACCATTGACCCTGCTGGGCGGTATGACACCGCAGCGCTTCATGCAGCGCCACTGGCAGAAGAAGCCCCTGCTGGTGCGCCGCGCCGTGCCGGACCTGAAGCCCTTGCTGGACCGCGCGGCCCTGTTCAAACTGGCGGCGCGTGATGAAGTCGAGTCGCGGCTGGTGGTGCGCAACGGCCGCAAATGGAAGCTGCGGCGTGGCCCGTTGCCGCGGCGCGCCCTGCCGGCGCTGTCGCAGCGCGACTGGACGTTGCTGGTGCAGGGCGTCGACCTGCACAACGACGACGCGCACCGGCTGCTTTCGCAATTCCGGTTCGTGCCCGATGCGCGGCTCGACGACCTCATGATCAGCTGGGCCAGCGACGGCGGTGGTGTCGGACCGCATTTCGACAGCTACGACGTGTTTCTGCTGCAGGCGCAAGGCCGGCGCCGCTGGTGCATCGGCCGGCAGCAGGACCTGACGCTGCAGGAAGGGGTGCCGCTGAAAATCCTGGCCAACTTCGAGCCACAGGAGGAATACGTCCTCGATCCCGGCGACATGCTGTACCTGCCGCCGCGTTATGCGCACGACGGTATCGCGGATGGCGAGTGCCAGACCTATTCGATCGGGTTCCGGGCGCCGTCGCGCGGCGAGCTGGCCCGCGAGCTGCTGCAACGGCTGGCCGAAGACGCCGAGGAGGAGGTGGGACCGGCGCTGTATCGGGATGCCGGGACGCCGGCCGTGGACAGTCCGGGCGCGATTCCCGCGTCGCTGCAGCAATTTGCCGGCGACGCCTTGCGCGCTGCACTGGCCGAACCACTGGCGCTGAACCGCGCCCTGGGCGAACACCTCACCGACCCCAAGGCCAATGTCTGGTTCGAGGGCGCCGCCGTGGCCCGGGTGCTGGGCGCAGTGGCGCTCGACCGGCGCAGCCGGATGATGCATGACGCCCAGCACGTCTTCCTCAACGGCGAGAGCTGGCGCGCGAGCGGCCGCGACGCGACGTTGATGCGACGGCTGGCCGACCGGCGCGAGCTGTCCGCGGCCGAGGTCGGGCGTGCCAGCGCCGGCGCTGTCGAACTGCTGCGCGACTGGTGTGCGGCCGGGTGGCTGCACCCGCAAAGGGAGGGTCGCAATGGCTGAGGGCAAGACGCCGACACTGGCGGCAGAAGCCTTGCCTTCGGGCCGCTTCTCCGGCCGGCTGGAATTCCAGCAACTGGTCCGGGACGCGCTGGCGCGCGCGGCGCAGGAAGGCTGGCGCGAACTGATCCTGAGCGACGCCGATTTCGCGGACTGGCCGCTGGGCGAGCGCGCGGTGGCGGAATCGCTGGGCGCATGGGCCGCGTCGGGGCGCAAGTGCACGTTGCTGGCGAGCCGCTACGACGAGTTGTCGGTCCGGCACGCCCGCTTCGTCGCTTGGCGCCGGGCCTGGTCGCACATCATCGAGGCGCGCGGCTGCGTGTCGGCCGATCCGCTCGACTTTCCGAGCGCGATCTGGAGTCCCGGCTGGGTGTTGCAGCGGATGGATCCGGAGCGCTGCAACGGCTACTGCGGAGCCGAGCCGGAACGCCGGCTGCTGTTACGCGAAAGCATGAACGAGTGGCTGGCTAAAAGCAGCCCTGCATTCGCGGCAACAACGCTGGGCCTGTAAATGACCTAGGGTTTGTTCGGGGGGGCGCCGAATACGGCATATAATTGAAGGCTGAGCAAGGAGCTCGAGTCCCTTGGTCAGTCCCATCCCGCCATCCCGGCTGATGCGGACGATTTCCGGAAATTGTTCACTCCCTATAAGGAAACCTGAAATGAAGAAATCGCTAGTCCTGGCGACCCTGTTCGCAGCCGTGGCCCTGGCCGCTTGCAGCAAGACCGAAGCCCCGGCTCCGGCTGCCGCGCCCGCACCGGCTCCCGCCGCCACCGTGATCGTGCCGGTCCCGGCTCCCGCTGACGCCGGTGCCGCCGCCGCCGCTGGCGCCGCCAGCAATGCCGCTGCCGCTGCCAACACCGCCGCTGGCAGCGCCAACACTTCGGCCGGCTCCGCCGATGCCGCTGCCAAGGCTGCCACCGACGCTGCTTCCGCCGCCAAGAAGTAATTCTGACGGCTCGACGAAAAGCCGCCTGCGGGCGGCTTTTTTTCGTCTCGCAACAGTGAGCCGTGACTTTTATAACAAAGGGAAGTGCGATCTTAATTGAAACGATCGGAAACCACTTGTTACTAAATGCTTTTTTGGGTATGGTTGCCCATGCCTTTCGAAGAAGCCGAATTGTCCAGCGATTTCATGCCGACCCAGGCCCCGGCCATGGCCACGGCCACAGCTTCGGATTTCGGCGCTTCAGTCTGCGGACCCCAGGAAAGCCGGACCAGCGACTGGCCCGCGCTGACGGTGGCCACCTTCGTTTATGCGCGCCTGCACAATTTTGCCGCAGCCTGCCAGGCCATGTCGGCCACCGAGCTCACCGCATTCGTCAATGATGTGCGCCACATCCTGTCCGACGCGGTCATCAAGCTCGGCGGCGAGATCGCCCAGCGCCGCCCCGACTCGATCCTGGCAGTGTTTTCCAACTCTCCCGATGCGAAGAAGCCCGACCACGCCCAGCGCGGGCTGCATGCGGCCATCCTCGCGGTCCATGAAGCGGTCCAGCTGGCCAACCGGCTGGCGGCGCAGCCGCACACGGGCAGCCTGCCGCCGCTGACGCTGGCGGTCGGGGTTCACCTGGGCGCGGCCGAAGTGATGCCGCGCGCCAACGGCGCCAAGGGAATGGTGCACGCGGTGGGCGAAGCGGTGGAGCTCGCGCGGCTGCTCGAAGTGACCGCGACCGACCTGCACTGGAGTATCGCCACCTCTGCCGCCACCAGCCTGGCCGCCGCCGGCCGCGCCGAGAAAGGCCGCATCGGCTCGCTCGGCCTGCCGGACGAAAGCTTCATCGACATTGTTGAAGTCACCGGTCTGGTTCCACGCAGCGGCTCGCGCACGCCACCGCGCATGTTCGAACTGTTGCGCGATGCCATCGCCACCAACCAGCAGTGGCGCAAGCGCGCCACCGGGGGGGCGTCCATCACCAGCCCCCCCGCGGCGATCCATCCAGGCAGTCACCTGCTGATCGAAGGCTACCGTGTGCTGCGCAAGATCGGCGAGGGCGGCATGGCGTCCATTTTTCTCGCGGATGCGGGGGACGGCGGGCCGCCGCAGGTGCTGAAAGTGGTGCGAATGGACCAGAACGACAAGTGGGACGGCCTGCAGCGCTTCATCCAGGAATTCGCTTTGCTGGAGCAGGTAAGCCACCCCAACGTGGCCCGGATCTTCCGCCAGGATTTCTCGCTCGGCCACGCCTACATCGCGATGGAATACTTTCCCTGCGGCGATCTTTCCGCGCAGCTGCGGCGCCCCCTCGATACGCGCACCGCGATCGACTACCTCAAGCAGACGGCCGCCGGCCTCGGAGCGATCCACACCGTGGGCATCGTGCACCGCGACCTCAAGCCTGACAACCTGATGCTGCGCCAGGACGGCAGCCTCGCGCTGGCCGACTTCGGCGTGGCCAAGCAGGTGTCGATGCTGATTACTGACACTGGCGACGGCGACATCGTCGGCACTCCCTATTACCTCAGCCCGGAGCAGGCCCTGGGCCAGACCGTGGACGCGCGCTGCGACCTGTACAGCCTGGGCGTGATGACGTACGAGATGCTGACCGGCCGCAAGCCCTACCACGCGGGGTCCGCCGAGGACCTGCTGGGCAAGCATGTCAACGACCCGGTACCAGTCCTGGCGGCGCCGCACCAGCATCTGCAGCCGGTGCTGGCGCGGATGATGGCCAAGAACCGCGACCAGCGCTATCCGTCGGCCAATGCGCTGCTCGACGACCTGCGCGCGAGGGGCCTCTGAAATGACGGCTTCGCAAGCGATTCCCGCCCAGTTGCTGCGGGGCCACCGGCACCCGCGTCGCGGCCACGGACTGATGCCGCGGCCGGTCGCTGTCGCCAGCGCACTGCCGCGCATCGATGGCTACCGGCTCCAGCGCAAGCTGGGCGAAGGCCGGCTGGCAACGGTCTATCTCGCACAGGATGGCGCGGGCAACGCGGTGGCGCTGAAAGTGGCG
>JACMQP010000141.1 GCA_014376915.1 Ramlibacter sp. | reverse complement strand
GGCGTGAAGGCGAAGCGGCCGATGCCCATCGCGATGGCCAGCGAGACCAGACCGGCGGCCGCGATCCGCCAGGGCGGCATCAGCAAACCTCAGCCCTGGAGGCTGCGACATTCGCCTTCGGAGCGGCGGTGCCGCTCATTCCAGTCCCAGGCCGTCGTACACGCGGATCGCAGCCCACGCGTCGTTGGCGGCGTACACCAGTTGCGCGGGCGTCAACCGCGGATTGGCCCAATTCGAGGTCGCCGCTTTCTTGGACTTGATGTAGCGCCGGTTGAACAGCACAGCCACGGCGCCCTTGACGCCCATGTCCTTGCGGTAGCCGCGATCGCGGAACACGGTGTTGAGCTCCAGCACGCCGGCCGGCTCGACGCCGAGCTTGATCACGATGCGTTTGCGGTCGTCGCCCAGCCCGAAACCGGCCTTGATCAGGCCCGGGACGGCCAGCAGTTCGGCGGCGATTTCGCGGCAGGCCAGGTCGTGCAGCTGGAAGATCCAGGCCCTTTCGCGCGTCGCCAGCTGCAGGATGTGCGGCCCTTCGGAGACCTGGTCCTTGACGAAGGTGGGTTTGGACTCGGTGTCGAAGCCCAGCACGCCGGCCAAGGCCAGTTCGGCGACCGCCTCCCGCGCATGGGCGGCGCTGTGCACCAGCTCGATCCGGTCGAGGCCAAGCTGTTCGAACGGTTCGAGCAGCGCGATCTGCTCCTTGCCGGGTGTGGGGTGGGTGGTGTGCATGGGAGTGGCTGGGCAGGATAACCGCTGCCGGCGAACTTCGCGGATGCCGGTCGATAATCCTGCATGGCATTTCCCCTCGACCCCGGCACAGTCACCCATGGCATCCAGCTCGCCGTCGCCCCGGTGTTCCTGCTGACAGCGGTGTCCGGGATGATCGGCGCGGTGGCCGGCCGGCTGGCCCGCATCATCGACCGCGCCCGGACAGTGGAGGACCGGGCCCGCGCCTCGAGCGATTCAGAATTCTTGTTGCGCGCGGCCAGTGAGCTGGCCGAACTGCGCACCCGCGGCCGCCTGGCCAACGCCTGCATCGCGCTGCTGACCGCCTGCGCGTTCCTGATCGGCCTGACCATCATCGTGCTGTTTCTGGGCGAAACCACCGACGCGCAAGTCGGCCGTTATGCCGTGACCAGCTTTCTGCTTGGCGTGGTGAGCTTCCTCATGGCGCTGCTGTGCTTCCTGGCAGAGACCGTGATTGCCACCAGGCTGCTCAACTTCCACATGCTTCGCTAGCAGGGCTTGCGTTACAGGCTGCGCGCGATCCGGTCCAGTCCCTGCTGGGCGCAGGCGGCGTCCTTGTCGCCACCCGGGGCGCCGGAGACGCCGACCGCGCCCACCAGTTCCTTGTTGGCCGCGAAGATCGGCAGGCCGCCCTCGATGCTGGTGATGCGCTCAAGCTGCATGAAGCCGGCCAGCGCGGGCTGGGGCCGCTTGGCCACCTCGCCCGACGGCATGCGCGTGGTGAACGCGGTGTAGGCCTTGCGCATGCTGTTTTCCACCGTGTGCGGATTCACGCCGTCGTCGCTGAGGACCACCGAGGTGCGGGCATGGCGGTTCAGTACCGTCACCGTCACCTTGTAGCCGTCGGCGCGGCAGCGCTGCAGCGTGGCGCTGGCCAGCTCCATCGCAGTGTCGAGCGAAATGCTGCGCTCGGCGACGAGGCCGGCGGCCAGCGGGGTTTGCGCCGTCGCGCAGCCGGCGACGAGTGCCGCCGCCACGACGATCAGACCGGTCGGGAAGTTCTTCATGCTTGTCTCCTGGGTTGACTCAGTACGGAACTGCGAAACCGTTGCGGCCGGCGCTGATACGGACCGCAGTCGGCCGGCCGTTGATCTCCTGCGCCGTGAGCGAGACGCTGGCGCCGGGTACCAGCAGGGCACGGTCGCCGGGCCTGAAGCTGACAACCGGCGCGCCCGGCGGAACGACAATGATCTTCTCGCCGTCCTTGTAGCGCAGCCGCAGCTTGCGGCCATCCGGCGCGGCGACCATGTCGGCGACGGTGGCGTTGGTCATGGTGCTCTGGGGCGCGTAGTCGAATGGCCGGAAACCCTCGCCCGTGCCGCGCGCCGCTTCCGGAAAGACGGTGACGGCGATCGCGCGTTGCGTGCCGTCGGCTTGCGGCATCGCGCCGACGCCGATGAAGCTGCCCGGCTTGATCTCAGCGAGCTCCATTGCATACGTCTCGGAAATCACGAGGTTCGCCGGCAGGACGAGCTCGACGACTTCGCCGCTGCGTTCGCGCACCGTCACGCTGGACGCCGTGACCGCGGTGATCGTGCCGCGCAGGCGCACCGTCGGCGCTGCCGCCGCAACTGGCGCTGCCTGCAATTGCTGGCCGAAGAAAGCCACCGTCCGCTCCCAGGCGATCTTGGCCTGGGACGCGTCGAATCGCGGTGTGGTGTCGTTGTTGAAGCCGTGCTGGGTGCCTGGATAGCGGTAGGCGATGAACTTCGCGCCGGCCGCTTTCAATGCCGCCTCGTAGGCGGGCCAAGCCGCGTTGATGCGCTCGTCGACCTCGGCCTGCTGCACCAACAGCGGCGTCCTGACCTTCACGGCCTCGGACGGCTCCGGCGTGTTGCCGTAGAACGGCACGCCCGCGTCCAGTTGCGGCAGTTGCGTGGACAGCCAGTGCACGATGCCGCCGCCGTAGCAGAAACCGACGGCGCCGAGCTTGCCGGTGCTGTCGGCGCGGGCGTCGAGCCAGAGGCTGGCGGCGCGAAAGTCCTCCCGCGCCTTGGCCTGATCGAGCTTGGCGAACAGATCGCGGGCCTTGTCCTCGTCGCCGGGATAGCCGCCCAGCGGCGTCAGCGCGTCGGGCGCGAAAGCCATGAAGCCGTCGAGCGCCAGCCGGCGGGCGATGTCCTCGATGTGCGGGTTGAGGCCGCGGTTCTCGTGGATCACCAAGATCGCGGGCAGCTTGTTAACGCCGGCATTGGCCGGACGCACCAGGTAGCCCTTGACCTTGCCGGTGCCGGCCGGCGAATCGTAGGTGATCCATTCGATCTTCAGCCGCGGATCGTCCTTGGCCACCTGCTGGCCGGCAGCGAAGTTGGGGCTTAGCGCGGCGAGCAGTCCGGCGGCGGTGACGCCGGCCTTGGCGTACTGCTGCGCCTGGTTCAGAAAGCCGCGCCGGTCGAGGTTGCCGTGCACATAGGCGTCGAAAAGAATCAGCAGGTCCTGGTCGAAGTCGGCGGCTGTCAGGCGGGGCGGCATGGTGTGCTCCTGGAAAAGGGGCAGCATATGCGAGCGCGCAGCTTCGTGCTGGCACGGGGCCGTTCAGGCTCGTCGGGCGTGCGCGGCGGGCAGGCTGACGAAGGCGACCGCACCGGCGGCCAGCAGGACCGCCACTGTGACAAAGACCGCCTTGAAAGGTTCGACGTGCTGCGCGTGTGCGAACGAAGCGACAGCGCCGGTGATCCATTGCATCAGAGCGATGCCCAGGAACATCGCCATGGTGAACACGGCCATCGCCCGGCCGGTCAGCGCCTCGGGATAGGCCGCACGCACGTCGGCGTACTGCAGCACGATGTAGCCGCACAGGAAGCCGACGGCGATCGAGGCCGCGATGCAGAGGCCGGCGGATGGCGCCAGCGCCAGCAGCACGAACAGGCCGGCCATGAGCAGGGTCAGTGCCACGATCCAGCGCCGTCGCTGCGCCGCGTTCTTCGGATCGAGCCGGCCGAACACCGGCGGGCCGAACAGGCCAACCAGCGAAACGGCAAGCGCGACGTTGCCGCTTTGCACCAGTGTCAGGCCATAACGCTCGATCAGCAGCGGCCCGAGCCACAGCCCGCGCAGCGTGATGAATGACGCGTAGGTCACGGCGCCCAGCGCCACGGTGCCCAGCGTGTGCCGCTGGCCGAACAGAGAGCCGAAGCGGCGCAGCGCCTGCCAGGGCGATTCGCGGCTGGCCGGGTGCGCGTGCGGTGGCGTCTCGCGCACCCAGATGAAGATCGCGAGCCACGCCAGCACGGAGCCGAACGCCAGCACGACGAAGCCGGCGCGCCAGGATTTCGCATCCACCAGCCAGGCCAGGGGCGTTCCGGTCAGCAGCAAGCCGAGGCCGCCGATTCCCATCGCCAGGCCCGAGACGGCGGCGAAGCGATGTGCCGGAAAGCGCCGCGCGATGAACACCGTGCACACCAGGAACGCCGGCGCGCAGCCGATGCCCACCAGCACCTGGCCCAGCGCCAGGAGCGCGAAATTCGGTGCCACGGCCGACAGCACCGAGCCGAGGATGGCGAGTGGGAACGCCGTGAGGACGGTGCGGCGCACGCCGTGCAGGTCGATGCCGATGCCCATGAACAGCTGCATCGCGCCAAACGCGAAGTGGAAGGCGCCGGCGAACACGCCGAGCTGCTGCGGCGACAGCGCGAAGTCGCGCTGCAGCTGGGTCGCCATCATCGCCGCCACTGTGCGAAACGCCTGGCTCAGCATGAAGGCGGTGCAGAGCGCCAGCAGCATCAGCCAGGTGGCGCGGGAAATGACGGGATCGGCTGGCGGGTCGGTGGGAGTGGACTGCATCCGCTGGGATTCTGGCATGCGGTAACCTGAGCGTATGACGCCCCAGACCCTGCTTTCCCACATCGACAGCGGCCAGTTGTGGCCCGCCGCCGCCAACCCTGGAGCGGCGCTGGGCGTGGCCGCGGCCTACCAGCGCGCGCTCGAAGTCCGCCAGTTGCGGATCGACCGCGGCGAAATGCCGCGCGGCTACAAGGTCGGCTTTACCAACCGCGGCATCTGGCCGGTCTACAACGTCTTCGCGCCGATCTGGGGCACGGTGTGGGACACCACGCTGACGTTCTGCGACGGCCGCGGTGCGCTCTCGCTGGCGCGCACCTGCCAGCCGCGGCTGGAGCCGGAAGTGGTGTTCTGCCTGCGCGCGGTGCCGCCGCCTGATTGCGGCGTGCAGCAGCTCCATGAGTCGATCGAGTGGATGGCGCCCGGGTTCGAGATCGTGCAGTCGCACCTGCCTGACTGGAAATTCACTGCGGCCGACACGGTGGCCGACAGCGGCTTGCACGCGCGGCTGCTGGTCGGCCGCCAGGTTCGGGTCGCGGACGTGGCTGGCGACGGAGCGACGCTGGAACGTCGGCTGGCCGCCGCCGGCGTGACACTCACGCGCGACGGCGAGGCGATCGACCAGGGCCGCGGCGCCAACGTGCTGGACGGGCCCTTGCACGCGCTCGCGCACTTCGTGCGCGAGTTGCGGGCCTGTCCGGGCGCGCCTGCGCTCAAGGCCGGCGACGTGATCACCACCGGCACCTGGACCAACGCTTTTGCGGTCGCGCCCGGCGAGACTTGGATCGCCCGCTTCGACGCGCCGCTGTCGCCGCTGGAAGTTCGCTTCACCTCGGGCTGACACGCTTGCCCGCGTGCAGTGGGCGCACTAATATCTGCCGGAACAGCAAGG
Source organism: Ramlibacter sp. (assembly GCA_014376915.1). The sequence continues at coordinate 5,240 of JACMQP010000141.1, read as the reverse complement.
AGGCCCGCGTGCCGCAACTCATCGCAACCGTCGAGGGCGTGGAAATCAAGCACGTCTACATCACCAAGGACCGGACGACGCTGGGGCGCAAGGACGGCAACGACATCGTGCTGGACAACCTGGTGGTGAGCGGCGCGCATTGCGTCTTCGAGCTGAAGGGCCTGGCCGACGTGTTTATCGAGGACCTGGGCAGCACCAACGGCACCTTCGTCAACAACAAGCGGGTTAAGCGAGAGCAGCTCCGCGACGGCGACGTCATCGCGATCGGCCATTTCCGGATCCAGTTCCTGACCGCCTCCGGCGATTCGGGGTTCGGCCAGACCACGGCCTTCGACTCGCAGATGATGGGTGCGGCGCCGTTGCAGGCCAGCTTCCGGGTCCTCAATGGGTCGTCCACCGGCCTCGAGGTTCCGGTGGTGAAGGCCGTGACGACCTTCGGCAAGCCGGGTGTCACAGTGGTCGCCGTATCGCACCGCCGCAACGGCTTCTTCGTCGCCCATCTGGACGGCGACGTGGTGCCGACGCTGAACGGCACCAGGCTCAAGCCCGACCCGGTCATGCTGTCGGATGGCGACGTGCTCGAACTGGCCGGCACGCGCATGCAGTTTCTTCTCAAGGAGCAGTGAGGCGGGCTCCCGACCGGACGGCATGCCATCCGACAGCGCGAAGTCGATACGGTCCTACGCACCAGTTTCACGAGCTGTTTAAGCTTCAGGCATGTTGCGACTCTCTTCGTGACGAGGAGACTTTCATGGGCCTTGAATCGTTCACCGTCGCGTTCTTTGAGCCGCAGCTGTGACCATGCGACGGACCCACAACGCAACCGGGCCGGTCGCAGCCCCGTTGAACTCGCGCTCGAGCGACCGGTTCGGCATCGGGCTGCCGGTCACGCTAGAGGACGGCGAGGGCGAAACCCTCGACATCAGCGAAACCGGCATCCTGTTCGAGACCGCCGCCGCGTCCCAGCCCCAGCTGGGCGCGCAGATCGGCCTGACGCTGGAATACGCGATGGACGGCTACGTCTACCGCACCCGCTGCGAAGCGGAGGTGGTGCGGGTGGAGCGGGTTGGCGACCGGGTGAACGTGGCGGCGAGGCTGCTGGTGCCGCTGGTTTCCGCGCAATAAGTCCGGGCGCGGTCCGGATTCGGGCGGCCGGTGCGGTCAGGGAATCAAGCACAATCGCGCAATGCAACTGATCAAAAAGATGTTCGGCCGGGGCCCAGGCACCGGACCTGGAACCGAGACGGCGCAGTTCCAGGAGAGTGAGGACAGTATCGACGCCCAGTCGCGCAGCGCGCCGCGGCGGGAACTGGTCCAGGTGGTGCTGCGGGACTCGATGCGCCGTCACGGCATCCCGTCGGCCTGGATCGATTGCCGCATTCTGTCGGTTGTCACCCGCAGTCAGCGCACCGGCATGCATGTCCAGCTGATCGTGCGCGACGGCATCGACCGCCTGCTGACGTATGTGCCGGCGTTCCAGACCAGCTTCATGGAGGAGATCACGCGGTTCGACCCGCGCGTCGACGACTGGCTGTTCAGCATCTCCTGGCAGTTCCTGCACCTGACGGCCAACTCCAAGATCGCCAGCCTGATGCCTGATCCCGCTGTGTGGGCGGCCACCACCGTGGCGGCGCCGCTGGTGGCGCTTGCCCCGACGCCGACCCCGGCACCCAGTGCCGTCGCCTTGGCGCCCGCTCCCACGTGGGCGCCCACGCCGGCACCGGCTGCCGGGCGCGAAGCGCGTGCCCCGGTGCCGACCGTGGCGCCCGCGCCGGCAGCCGGCGCGGCTATCCGGGACGAGGAGGTGCTGGAAGACCTGCAGGCGCTTTATGCCATCCGCGACGCCGCGATGCGCCAGGGGCGGCCGGATGCCGTCAGGCCGGCCCGCGAGAAAGACTTCGAGTCGACCCGCCCGGGCGAGGATGGGTCGACCGCAGCTCCGCCGTCGCCGCGCCGATAGCCTGGCGGCAGGACGGCATCAGTCCCGCTTTCCGCCGTGTTTCGAGGCCAGCGCGGCGCCGGTCGGCACTCGCTGCCATCGCAAGGGCCCGCCAGTCCTGCCTGTCGGAATTTGTCCGACAGTCGCAGCGGCAGGCGTCCTACGAAGCGCCGCCGCGGCGGCCGATAACGTCCCCGGAGGCCGTCGTGAGCGCGGTCCTCCCTGGAGCTTACGATGGCCGATTCCCTTCCGCGCAGCGCCGCCCAGCACCAAGAGCACCGCCAGGCGGCGCGCTTCGACACTGCCATCGAAGTCGACGTGGGTGGGTTGTCCGCGCGGGCCCGCAACATCAGCGCCAGCGGCGTCTATTTTGAAACCGACGTCGACCTGCCGGTCGGGGCGGTGCTGAACCTCAACGTGCAGTTCACCCATAACGGCCGCAAGCAATGGCTGGCCTGCGAGGGAACCGTGGTGCGCGCGACCCGCACCCACGGCCAGCACGGAATCGCCGCGCGGCTCCTGACACCTTTTTTTGCGCCTGAGGAAGAACGCGTCGTGGCCACGATCGCAACGCGATAGATATTTCGCCGTCTCTGCGCCAGCGCGGCTTCACAGCTTGGGAATGTGCAGCGTCTTGCTGATCATGAGGCTGCCGGACAGCAGGTACAGAAGCGACATCAGGTGCAGCTCCCATGGGCCGATGGCGTAGGCGCCGCCCCACAGCTGGTCGCCGATTGCTCCCTGCCACGCCGCCACCGCCAGCACTCCGACGATCACGACGCTGGTCGGGATCGGCGTTCCCTCGAAATATTTCACCTTGTCGGAGCCGGCCGAAAGCGTCTCGGCCGTGACGTTGTAGCGCGCCAACCGGCTCACGCCGCAGCAGACGAAATAGATTAGGGCGGCCGCATCCCAGCCGCCGCTCAAGCCGACGGCGAAGCCCAGTGCCGCGGGGGCGACGCCGAAGGAGATGACGTCAGAGAGCGAATCGAGTTCGCGGCCGAGCGCAGAGTGCTGGTGGCGGGCCCGCGCGACCCGGCCGTCCAGCACGTCGAACACGAAAGCCGCGGGCGCCAGCGCCGCCGCCGCGAAGAAGTGGAAGGGCAGCGCGCTCTTCATGTACAGCATCGCGAAGAACACGGCGCCGACTCCGCAGGCGGCATTGCCGAGGGTGAAGAAGTCGGCCAGATGGAAACCCCTGAGCATGGAAAAATGGCGGGGGCCGGGAGCGAGGGGCTGCATGGATCTTCCTTCGACTGTTGACACCGGACCTTACGCATGAGTTGCAGCCGGTCCCGTGGGACCGGGACCGGCACGCCTGTCGGCCCTGTCCGACGCCCGGCCGGACACAATGAAGCCAATGGCCGTCCACGAACGTCGCTATCACCACCACGTCTATGTCGTCGAGCTGTCCGACGCAGTCTGGAACGTCGGCCGCTTCCGCCGGGCCAACCCGGAGTATCGGCTCGGCCAGCCGTTTGTCTACGTCGGCATGACCGGCCTGGACTCGGACGTGCGCTTCGACAAGCACAAGGCCGGCATTCAGGCCAACAGCTATGTGCGCGATTTCGGCCAGCGGCTGCTGCCCGGGCTGTACGCGATGTACAACCCGATGCCATACGAGGCTGCGCGCGAGATGGAGGTGGAGCTGGCCATCGGCCTGCGCGAAGCGGGCTACGGCGTCTGGCAGGCATGAAGGCGGCGTTGTGGTGTCCAATGCGGCGATGACCCGCAGCGCAGCCACCCCGGATCAGATCGAGTCCCCCTACGCGTGGCTGCGGCTCGCGGTGTCGCTGTTGCTCATGACCATCGGCGGCTCCGGCATGTATTCGGTCACCGTGGTGCTGCCGCGGATCCAGGCCGACTTCGCCGTCGACCGCGGCGATGCTTCCCTGCCGTACACGCTGACGATGATCGGCTTCGGGCTCGGCGGCGTCCTGATGGGGCGACTGTCGGACCGCTTCGGCGTCGTCGTTCCGGTGCTGCTGGGCGCCTTCGGCCTCGGCGCCGGCTTCATCGCGGCTGGCTCGGCGACGTCGCTGTGGCAGTTCAGCATCGCCCACGGGGTGCTCATCGGCCTGCTGGGAACGTCGGCCACCTTCGCGCCATTGGTGGCGGACACCTCGCAGTGGTTCGACCGCCGGCGCGGCATCGCGGTGGCCGTCTGCATGAGCGGCAACTATGTCGCGGGCGCGGTTTGGCCGCCGGTGATGCAGCACTTCATCGACAGCGCGGGCTGGCGCGCGACTTATTTCGGGATGGGCGTGTTCTGCGTGCTGGCGATGTTGCCCCTGGCGCTGCTGCTCCGGCGCCGTCCGCCAGAGCAGCCACGGCTGATACCGCCCGCGAGAACGGCGCATCTGCCTGTCGCGGGTGGGCCAGCCCAGCCGCTGGTGCTCGGCATGTCGGCCGGCGCGGTGCAGATGCTGCTGTGCGTGGCCGGCGTCTCCTGCTGCGTGGCGATGTCGATGCCGCAGGTCCACATCGTCGCCTACTGCGGCGACCTCGGCTTCGGCGCGGCGCGGGGCGCCGAGATGCTGGCCGTGATGCTCGGGATGGGGATCGTCAGCCGGCTGCTGTCGGGCTGGATCTCGGACCGCATCGGCGGGCTGCGCACGCTGCTGCTCGGCTCCGTGCTGCAGGGCATCGCGTTGTTGCTGTTCCTGCCGTTCGACGGGCTGGCGTCGCTGTACGTCGTGTCGGGTCTGTTCGGCCTGTTCCAGGGCGGAATCGTGCCGTCGTATGCGCTGATCGTGCGCGAATACTTCCCGCCGCACGAGGCGGGCGCGCGGGTCGGCATGGTCCTGATGGCGACGCTGTTCGGGATGGGGCTGGGCGGCTGGATGTCGGGAGCGGTGTTCGACCTCACCGGCTCCTACCGCGCCGCCTTTCTCAACGGCATCGGCTGGAATTTGCTGAACGTGTCAATCGTCGTCTTTCTGCTGTACCGAGCGAGGGAAAGCAAGGTGAATTCCGGATACAAATTGGTACAGGAGTGATTTATAGTCACGAGCCATGGCTGAGCTTCCCCTGACCGACCGACGCCGACTTCTGCAGCTTGCACTTGACAGCGCAACCGGGCAGGGCTGGCCCGGCGGCGCTCAAACGCCGTTCGCGTCGGACCCGTTCCAGCTCGGAGTCGCCAGCGGATCGCCGGCCGCCGACTCGGTGGTCCTCTGGACGCGCCTGCTGGGACCGCACGACGGAAGCGGGCTAGCCCAAGGACCGGTCCCGATGCGCTGGGAAGTCGCACACGACGAGCAGTTCATCCGCATGGTGCGCTGCGGCGACAGCCAGGCTC